>DATMLF010000186.1:0-8199 GCA_035570595.1 Allostellaceae bacterium | reverse complement strand
CCTCGGCTTCACGGTGCTGCACGCGTCGCGCGACCTGGCGATGGCGATGGTCGACCTGTTGCAGCAGTTCGCCAAGCTCGGCGAAGCGATACGGGTGCTGTGCGAGCCGCACGAGTTGACCGACCATCCGAACGCGCGACCGCTGATCGACCTTGGCGGCTCGGTCACGTTCCTCAATGTCGGCTTCAGCTATCCCGACGACGCGCGCGTCCTGCAGGACTTCACGTTGCACATTCCGGCCGGCCAAAAGGTCGGGCTTGTCGGCCGCTCGGGCGCCGGCAAAAGCACTGTCCTCGCCTTGCTGCAGCGGCTTTACGACTCCGAGCGCGGCCATGTGCTGATCGACGAGCAGGACATCGCCGAGGTCACACAGGAAAGCCTGCGCCGGGCGATCGCCGTCGTCCACCAGGACGTTTCGCTGTTCCACCGGTCGGTGATCGAGAACCTGCGCTACGGCAAACCCTCGGCGAGCGACGAGCAGGTGCAGCATGCCGCCGCGGCGGCATGCTGCACCGAGTTCATCAGCCGCATGCCGCAGGGCTTCGACACGGTGATCGGCGAGCGCGGAATGCGTTTGTCGGGAGGCCAGCGCCAGCGGCTGGCGATCGCGCGCGCCTTCCTGTGCGACGCCCCGATCGTGCTGCTCGACGAGGCGACATCCGCGCTCGACACCGAGTCGGAGGAGCTTGTCCAGGAAGCGTTGCGGCGGCTCGTCACCGGTCGCACCGTGATCGCGGTCGCCCATCGCCTGTCGACCCTTCACACCTTCGACCGCATCGTCGTGCTGGAGCGCGGCATCATCATCGAGGACGGGGCTCCCGCCGATTTGCTGGCGCGACCGAGCGTCTACAGCCAAATGGAAGAGCGCCAGCGCCGGCGGCCCGAGCGGTCATGACCCGGGTCGCGCGCGTCGGGCGCAGGGCGCTGCCGGCAATCGCCGCGGCCCTTGCGGCGGCGGGTCTGGCACAGGCCGGGCTCGCGGCCGCGGATAGTACCCCGGCGCCGGGCACCCCTGCCGCGAGCGCGCCCGCCCCGTCAACCTCGCGTGCCGCAGCGGGCCCCTCGCCCGCCGGGCCGGGGAACAGCGCCGCCCCGCCCGCCACCACCCCAAAGGCGAAGGTGCCCGCGCCGCCGCCATCCGCTCCGCCCGTGCCGCACAACCTCAAGCCGCTGGCGGCGCGCGACTACACCGGCATCCTCGGCAAGAAAATCGTCGGACCCGACGGCAACGAGCTGGGGCTCCTCGTTGATGTGCTGGTTGACGCCAGCGGGCGACCGCACGCGGCGATCATCGACTTTGGCGGGTTTCTCGGGGTGGGCAGCCGCAAGATCGCGGTCGACTGGCGCTTGCTGAAGCTGGCTTCGGGCGAGCCCGACTGGAAGATTTCGCTAAACCTCAGCCGGGCCGAAATTCAGGGGGCTCCGGAATACGTCCCCGCCGGGGCCGCAGACAAGATGGTCGGCCCGCCGCCGGCCGCCGCGCCGCCGGCTGCCCCGAAGCCGGTGGGCCCGCCGCCGCCGGCTGCCCCGCCGCCGCGGGACACACCCTCTTCCAACAGCGGCAAATGATCGGACTGCGGCGGTGGGTGCTGCAGGCGAGCGACGGATGGGGCAGCCCGCGGCTCCGGCAGCCGAGCGCTCCCTCGACTGGCTCAACCTGTTTGTCGGCAACATTCAGACCGGCTTCGGGCCGTTTATCGCCGTCTATTTGACGACGCGCGGCTGGACCGAAACCTCGATCGGCCTCGCGCTGAGCCTCGGCACCGCCGCCGCGATGGCGAGCCAGGTGCCGGCCGGGGCGCTGGTCGACGCGATCCGCCGCAAGGCCTGGGTCGTCCTCCTCAGCATTCTCGCCTTTAGTGTCAGCGCGCTCTTGTTCGCGATTCAGCCGGTGCCGCTCGCGGTTTACGTCGCAGAGGTCCTGCACAGCTTTTCGAGCTGCACGCTGGGCCCGGCCATCGCCGCGATCAGCCTTGCCGTCGCGGGGCCGGCTGTGCTCGGGCTGCGGTTCGGCCGCAACGCCCGCTTTGCCGCGATCGGCAACGGGGTCGGCGCGCTGCTGATGGGCGCGTGCGGCTATTACGTCTCCGAGCGCGCGGTGTTTTTTCTGACCGCGGCGCTGACCTTGCCGGCGTTCGTGCCGCTGCTGCCGCTGACGCGCCTCAACTATTCGACCTCGCGCGCGCCCCCCGGAGCCTCGGAGACGACGCGCGAAGGCCCGATCCGCGTGCTCGCCGATCGCCGCCTTCTGACGTTCGCCGGGTGTGCGATGCTGTTCACGCTCGGCAACGCCGCGATGCTGCCGCTGATCGGCAACACCCTGACGAAAACCCTCGGCACCGAGGCGAGCCTCGTCATCGCCGCCTGCATCGTCGTGCCGCAACTGGTGGTGGCGCTGCTCTCTCCGGCGGTGGGCCGGCTCGCCGAGACCAACGGCCGGCGTCTCGTCCTGTTGGCGGGCTTGCTGACCCTGCCGGTGCGCGGCGTCGTGTTTGCCGCAGCGGCCTCGCCGGTCCCGATCGTGCTCGTGCAGGCGCTCGACGGCATCGCCGGGGCCTGCCTCGGCGTCCTCGTGCCGCTGGTCACGAGCGACATCGCCGGGCGCTCGGGCCACTATAATCTGGCGCTCGGCTTTGTCGGCTTTGCGATCGGGATCGGCGCCACCTTGAGCACCGCGCTCGCCGGCTGGATCGGCGACCGCTACGGCCAGCCGCTCGCCTTTGCCAGCCTCGCCGCCTTCGGCCTGATAGCTGCCCTGCTGGCCGGCGGCGCCATGCCCGAGACAAAGCCCCCCTGAGCCCGCCGCCGCGCGGCAATCCTGCCGCGGCGTTCAGGCGAAGAGCGGCGGTATGCCCGCGGCCCCTCGGCTCAGAAATAGGCTACGCGCCAGGGCGAAGCAGCTCGGGCCGGTGGCGCCGCACGGTGCGGCGGCCGCGCTTGTAGACGGCGAGCGGCGGGCGGATCTGGGCGATCGCCTGCTCCGGGCTCTCGGCGTCGATGACGACGATGTCGGCCGGGTTGCCGACCATGATCCCATAGTCGTCGAGGTTCAGCAGCCGCGCCGAGCGCTCGGTCAGCATCGCAAAACATTCGCGCAGCTGCTCGGGGCGACCGGCCTGAAGCACGTTCGCGTGCAGGTTCGCCATGCGGATCAGCGAGCAGTCGCCAAACGGCGTGACCGGGTTCAGCACGTTGTTGGTAGACAACGAGCAGTTGACCCCATGCTCGACCAGGAAGTTGGCGTCGGCGACCCCGCGGCGGATGTTGTGGTCCTGGTCGCGGCCCATGACAAAGAGGTCGGTCAGCGGCAACACCGTGACCGCGACCCCGGCGTCGGCCATGCGGCGCGCGACCGCCGCGAGCCGCTCGGGCGGCATCGTCGACAGCTTCGCCATGTGGCCGACGGTAACCCGGCCGCCGCGCCGATATTGCTCGGCGAGGTCGCAGACGAGAGGCACGTCCAATTCGTCCGGCCCGTCGCCGACATCGAGATGGAGGTCGATATCGGCGTCGTACTCGCGCGCCAGATCAAAGACGCGCCGGATCTGGCCCTGATGGTCGGGGTCATAGCGCGGCGCACCGCCGATCGCCTTGGCCCCGCGCTTCAGCCCCTCGACCAGCAGCTCCTCGACCCCGGGGTAGTTGGTCAGCCCGTCCTGCGGAAAGACGCAGATCTCAATGTCGACCGCCCATTTGTAGTCGGCGGCCAGCGACTGCACGGCATCGAAAAAGCGCATGCCGATGGCCGGGTCGACCTCGACCTGGGTGCGTATCCGGGTTGTGCCGTTGACGATGCAGTCTTCGAGGGTTTCGGCGGCGCGGCGCCGCGTGTCCTCGACGGTCAGCTCCTTCTTGATCTCGGCGACCCGCTTCATCGGGTTGATGCGGCGGCCGGGCTCGGCAGGGAGGCGGTCGATCAGCCGCGACTTGTCGAGGTGAATGTGGGTCTCGATCAGCCCGGCGCAGGCGAGCCGCCCGCCCGCGTCATAGCTCTCGCGAGCCTCGCCGAGGCCCTGGCCGAGCGCCGCGATCCGGCCGTCGGCGACCCCGATGTCGACGGGCGGCGCACCCGGCCGGTCGGCGAGGCGCGCGTTGCGGACGATCAGATCCATGGCCAAAAAAGCCGCTCAACCGGCCGCGGTCAGCCGAGCCCATAGAGCCGGGCGGCGTTGTCGTGCGTCAGCTTGCGGCGCATCTCGGGCGCGAGGCCGCTCATCTGGCGTTCGATCGCCTCGCGCGAATGCGGCCACACGCTGTCGGGATGCGGGTAGTCGGACGCCCACAGCAGATGCCCGTCGCCGAAGAACGGGATCAGCGCCATCGCCGCATAATCTTCCTGAAACGTCGCCCAGATCTGGCGCTTGAACAATTCGCTGGGCTTGGTTTCGAGGGCCGCGCCGCCCTTGTCGGCCCAGAATTCCTTGGCTTCCCACAGCCGCCAATGGCGATAGTCGAGCTCCTGCACGAGCCAGGGCAGCCAGCCGGTCCCGGCCTCGGCCATGACCATCTTGAGCTTTGGGTGGCGCTCGAGGATGCCCCAGGCGAACAGGTCGACAAACGGTTCGAGAAAATTGTTGAGAAACCCCTTGGTGTTCTCAAAAACGACCGCGGCCTTGCCGGCCGCGCGGCTCTTGGGGTCCGGCAGGAACACCGTGATGTGCCAGCTAAGGATGATCCCGGTGTCCTCGAGCGCCGCCCACAGCTTCTCCCAGGCCGGGTCGTCGAGCTTGGGGCTGATGTTGGCGATCATCAGCGTGACCTGGCGGACCCCACCCTTTGCGGCCAGCCTCAATAATTCCGCGGTCGCGGCCGCCGGGGTTTCGGGCAGCATCGGGACACCGATCAGCCGGTCGGGCGCCGCCTTGCAGAAGTCCATGAGCCAATCGTTGTAGACCCTGTAGCAGGCGACGCGCAGCGCCGGGTCGTCGGTCGAGATCTGAAAGATCGGGCCAAAGATGACCTGCGTCTCGACCCCGTCGCGGTCCATGTCGGCAAGCCGCAATTCGGCGACCGCCGGGCGGCGCGCGCTCTGGTCGTAGATGCCGCCGCGGTCAAAAGCGTTGTAGAGCGGCTTTGGTCGCGCCAGCTGCTCGTTCGACGGCTGCTTGCCGACCCAGCTGCCCCACGGCTTGCCGTCGCACACCCACACCGCCTGCCCGTCGCGCTCCTCGACTTGCGGCGCGCGGTCGCGCAATGCCGCAGGCAGCCGCGTCATCCACAGATCGGCCGGCAACTGCCCCAGATCCATGTGGTCGTCGCAGGAGATCAATTGGTTGGCCATTCGTTGCTCCTCAGTTACGCCGAAGCTATGGAGACGCACATCCAACTGTCCGGCCATCCCGGCGAAGGCCGGGACCCACCCTAGTCACTGTTCGATTTTCGAAACGAAGCTCGGTTTGTCGAAGCCAAATCCCCGAGGGAAGACCGTGGACCCCGGCCTTCGCCGGGGTGGCCGGATAGATGTTGTCCAAGGCCACGTCATGTGGCGGCAAGCGAGATGCCGAGCGCCGCAAGGTCAGGTGCCACGCGCTCGCTCAGCACGCCGACCCGGCGCAGGTTGCGCACGAGCCCGGCATGCAGGTCGCGGCGGAAGAACTTGCGGAACGCGGTCTCGTCGCCGCCAGCGGCGCGCTCGCGGCGCAATTGCCGGATTTCCTCGATCTCGCCGCGGCTGAACCCGGTTTCCTCGTAAGCGGCGAGCGGGAAGACGCCGCGCAACGTCCGGTTCAACGCCCACACCGCGAAATCCTCCATCTCGCGGCGCTCGGCAGCACTCGCTTCGGCGACGACCGCCGGCAGCGACAGCATGCCAAAGCCCATATGGCGCGCCTCGTCCTGCAGGATGCGGCGGCAGACTTGCCGCAGCACCGCGTCTTTCGAGGATTCGGCGAGCATCCGGAACAGCGACACGGCAAAGGTCTCGGCGACGAGCTGCAGCCCGATCGTCTTCAGATACCAAGCGCCGGTGCCGAGCAGCGCGTCGAAGATCTCCTGGACATTGTTGGCGAGCGGGTAGTTCCGGCCTTCGAGACGCAATGCCATATAGCGTTGCAGGACCTCGTTGTGGCGGCCCTCGTCGACGACCTGCGTCGCCTGAAAGAGCTTTGCGTCCTGGCCCTCGACATTCTCGACCAGCTGGCTGCACACCAGCATGGCGCCATGCTCGCCGGCCATCAGGGTCGACAAGCGCCAGCGCGCGACCGCGCGGTTGACCTCGACCTGCTGCCGCGGCGACAGCCGATCCCAGAACCGGGTGCCGTGAATGTCGACCAGGTCGTCGGCGATCAGACCGCCGTCGCCCCTGTCCCCGGCGTCGCCGTCAAGCGGCTGCGCCCAGTCGATGTCGGTCGCGGCGTTCCACTGGTCGCGCTTCGCCTGCTCGTAGAGGTGCCGCAGGTCGGCGTGCTCGCCGTCGTAATCGTGGCGGAAATAGGCGACGTTGCGGATGTCGACCCGGTGCCCGCGTTCCATCAGCTCGCTCCCGATAACCTCGGCAGGATACGGTGTTCGGCGGCTTGCCGAAAGCGGTTCCGAGGGCCCGACCGGTTTTTGGCCGCCGTCCGCCATGCCCAAGCCTGCTCTCAGCCGCGGCCGCGGTAGGCCGCGACACCGGGGTCGGGGAGCCACAACCCGGCTGGAGGCTCCGCCGTCTGGTAGAACACGTCGATCGGGATGCCGCCGCGCGGGTACCAGTAGCCGGCAATGCGCAGCCAGAGCGGGTTCAGCGCCTCGACAAGGCGCCGCGCGATCGTCAGCGTGCAGTCCTCGTGAAACGCGGCGTGGTTGCGAAACGAGCCGAGATAGAGCTTTAGCGATTTGCTTTCGAGGATTGCCGCGTCGGGCGCGTAGTCGACGACGAAATGGGCGAAGTCGGGCTGGCCGGTCACCGGGCACAGCGAGGTGAATTCGGGGCAGGTGAACCGCACGAGATATACGAGCCCCGGATGCGGGTTCGGCACGGTCTCGAGCACCGCCTCGTCGGGAGACTGCGGCGAGCGCGTCGGCCGGCCGAGCTGGGTTAGCGCCGGACCCTCGGTCATTCGCCGGGCTCGGGCCGCGCGCGCGCCTGCCGCTCGGCAAAAGCGCCGGCGAAATCGGCCAGCCTCGCGTTTTCGATGGCACAGCGCATGTCGGCCATCAGGTCGGCATAATAACGCAGATTGTGCGCGGTCAGCAGCATCGCGCCCAAAATCTCGCCGCTCTTGCACAGATGGTTGAGATAGGCGCGGCTGTAGCCGGCGCAAGCCGGGCAGCCGCATTCGCGGTCGAGCGGCGTCGGGTCGTCGGCGTGGCGGGCATTGCGCAGGTTCAATGTGCCGCCGCGGGTGAAGGCCTGCGCTGTGCGGCCCGAGCGCGTCGGCAGCACGCAGTCGAACATGTCGATGCCGCGCATCACGGCACCGACGAGGTCGGCGGGCTTGCCGACCCCCATCAGGTAGCGCGGCCGCTGCGCCGGCAAGCCCGGCGCGGTCGCGTCGAGGACCGCGAAGGTGGTCGCTTGGCCTTCGCCGATCGCAAGCCCGCCGACCGCATAGCCGTCAAAGCCGATCTCGACGAGGCGTGCTGCCGAACGCAGCCGCAGGTCGGGATGAACGCCGCCCTGGACGATGCCGAAAATGCCGTGCCCCGGCCGCTCGACAAAGGCCCGGCGCGAGCGCAACGCCCAGCGCGTCGTCAATTCCATCGAGGCTTCGACCGCGTCGGGCGGCGACGGATAGGGGGTGCATTCGTCGAGCGCCATCGTCACGTCGGCGCCGAGCAAATGTTGGATTTCGACCGAGCATTCGGGGGTGAGCAGATGGGCGCTGCCGTCGAGATGCGAGCGAAACGCGACACCGTCCTCGCCAATCTCCCGCAATTTGGCCAATGACATGACCTGAAACCCGCCGGAATCGGTCAGGATCGCGTGGGGCCAGTTCATAAAGCGGTGCAACCCGCCGAGGGCCGCAATCCGCTCGGCGCCCGGCCGCAGCATCAGGTGGTAGGTGTTGGCGAGCACGAGCCGCGCCCCGGTCGCGGCGACCCCCTCGGGCGTCATCGCCTTGACCGTTCCGGTCGTGGCAAGCGGCATGAAGACCGGGGTGTCGACGACCCCGTGAGCGGTGGTGAGCCGCCCGCGCCGCGCCGCGCCATCGCGCGCCAGCACCTCAAACCGGGTGCTCACGGGCCCTCTCCCATGTGAGACCTACAATTCTTGCT
>DATMLF010000185.1:0-3426 GCA_035570595.1 Allostellaceae bacterium | reverse complement strand
CCGGTCGCCGCGGCGAAGGCGGCGGTGGCGTTCGCCAACCGCAACGACAAGCTGACGATTGTCGGCGGCGGGCTCGCCGGCCAGGTGATGGACGTGGCCGGGGTCAAGGAGTTGGCCGGCCTGCCGTCGCTCGACGAGCTGCGCGCCCGGCTGATCGGCATCCTGGTGGCGCCGGCGACGCGGGTCGCCAGCGTGCTGCAGGCGCCGGCCGGGCAGGTCGCGCGGGTCTTGGCCGCCTACGCCGAAGCCGCCGGGTCGGCCGCCGAGCCTGCCTCGGAATGATTTGACGACGATCTCAATTTGCTACGTCAGGAGAAAAAGATGCCGGATTTGGCGGGTTTGGTCGATCAACTGTCGGCCTTGAGCGTTATCGAAGCGGCCCAGCTGTCGAAAATGCTCGAAGAGAAATGGGGCGTTTCGGCGGCCGCGCCGGTCGCGGTTGCGGCCGCCGGTGCTGCCGCGCCCGCTGCCGAAGCGCTCGTCGAGCAAACCGAGTTCGACGTTATCCTAGCCGCAATCGGCGATAAGAAGATCAATGTAATCAAAGAAGTACGGGCTCTTACCAGCCTTGGTCTGAAGGAGGCGAAGGATCTCGTCGAGGCGGCGCCAAAGCCGATCAAGGAGGGGGTCAACAAGGAAGAGGCGGAAAAAGTCAAGAAGCAGCTTGAAGATGCGGGTGCGACTGTCGAGATAAAGTAGGTCTGCCACGAACTTTTTACGAACGGCGGCTGGCGTCGCATTCCGGCCGCCGCGACCGGAACCGAGAATTGCAAACCGGGGCGCGAGCAATCGCGCACGCCGGGTTTTGCCGTCCAAACCGGCGCGGGGCCAGGAGGGATGCCGGGCCGGAAGGCCGGCGCGGCGACGGCGTCGGCATGATCGCGCGCCGGGCCGCTTTTGCGCGAGCACCAGCGGCGGCCGGCGGGCAGGTCGCCGCCCGCAAAACCGAGATCGGGTCCGTATCCGCGGACCACAGCGAGGAGCATGATGGCAATATCCTTTACGGGCAAGAAGCGCATCCGCAAGAGCTTCGGACGCGTCCCCGAGGTCGCGCCGATGCCGAACCTGATCGAGGTGCAAAAGAGCTCGTACGATCATTTTCTGCAAATGGACGCGGCACCCGAACAGCGCGTCGGTGTCGGGCTGCAGGAGGTTTTGAGGTCGGTGTTTCCGATCCGCGATTTTTCGGAGCGCGCCCAGCTCGAATTTGTGCGCTATGAGCTGGAAACGCCAAAATACGACGTCGAGGAATGCCAGCAGCGCGGCATCACCTTTGCGGCGCCGCTGAAGGTGACCTTGCGCCTTGTCGTCTGGGACGTCGACGAGGACACCGGAGCGCGCTCGATCCGCGACATCAAGGAACAAGACGTCTACATGGGCGACATGCCGCTGATGACCAAGAACGGCACGTTCATCATCAACGGCACCGAGCGCGTCATTGTCTCGCAGATGCATCGCAGCCCGGGCGTGTTCTTCGACCACGACAAGGGCAAGACCCATTCCTCGGGCAAGTATCTGTTCGCCGCGCGGGTCATCCCCTACCGCGGCTCGTGGCTCGATTTCGAGTTTGACGCCAAGGACCACGTCTATGTGCGCATCGACCGGCGCCGCAAGCTGCCGGCGACGACCCTGCTGATGGCGCTCGACGACGCCGCGACCGAGCGTTTGCGCGCCGAGCGTAAGGCCGAGGGCAAGCCGGTGCAGCCGGGCGAGGCGGCCGGCATGTCCAAGGAAGAGATCCTGTCCTGGTTCTACCGCACGATCGTCTTCCGCCACGGCCCGCAAGGCTGGATGGCGCCGTTCGACCCGGACCATTTCAAGGGCAAGCTGCCGAGCGACCTGCGCGACGCGCGGACCGGCGAAGTGGCGCTGGCCGCGGGCGAGCGGATGACGCCGCGCGCCGCGCGCCGGCTGCGCGAGGCCGGGCTCGAGGACATCCTGGTGCGCGACGACGAGTTGATCGGCCGCTATTTCGCCTCGGACCTGATCAACGAGGCGACCGGCGAGGTCTATTTCGAGGCCGGCGACGAGATCACCGCCGCCGCCTTGGCGCAGCTGGTCGAGACCGGGATCGAGGAAGCGCCGGTGCTCGACATCGACCACGTCACGGTCGGGCCTTATATCCGCAACACGCTCGCGATCGACAAGAACGCGACCCGCGAGGACGCGCTGATCGACATCTACCGGGTCATGCGCCCGGGCGAGCCGCCGACCCTGGAGACCGCCGAGGCGCTGCTCAACAGCCTGTTTTTCGACCCCGAGCGCTACGATTTGTCGGCGGTCGGCCGGGTCAAGATGAATTCGCGGCTCGGGCTCGACACCGAGGACACCGTGCGCACCTTGCGCAAGCCCGACATCCTGGCGATCCTCAAGGTCCTCGTCGAGCTGAAGGACGGCCGCGGCGAAATCGACGACATCGACCACCTCGGCAACCGCCGGGTGCGCTCGGTCGGCGAGTTGATGGAGAACCAGTACCGCATCGGCCTCTTACGCATGGAGCGGGCGATCCGCGAGCGCATGAGCTCGGTCGAGATCGACACGGTGATGCCGCACGATTTGATCAACGCCAAGCCGGCGGCGGCGGCGGTGCGCGAGTTCTTCGGGTCCTCGCAGCTGTCGCAGTTCATGGACCAGACCAACCCATTGTCGGAGATCACCCACAAGCGGCGTCTGTCGGCGCTCGGCCCCGGCGGGCTGACGCGCGAGCGCGCCGGCTTTGAGGTGCGCGACGTCCACCCGACCCATTACGGCCGGATCTGCCCGATCGAGACCCCGGAAGGGCCGAACATCGGGTTGATCAACAGCCTTGCGACCTATGCGCGGGTCAACCAGTACGGGTTTATCGAGAGCCCGTACCGGCGCGTCGTCGACGGCCGCGTCACCGACGATGTCGTCTACCTGTCGGCGATGGACGAGGGGCGCTACGCGATCGCCCAGGCCAATGTCGAAACCGACGCCGAGGGCCGGGTGGTCGCCGACCTGATCAATTGCCGCAAGGGCGGCGACTTTGTCATGACGCGGCCGCAGGACATCGACCTGATCGACGTGTCGCCAAAGCAGCTCGTCTCGGTCGCGGCGGCGTTGATCCCGTTTCTCGAAAACGACGATGCCAACCGCGCGCTGATGGGCTCCAACATGCAGCGCCAGGCGGTGCCGCTGATCCGCGCCGAGGCGCCGCTGGTCGGCACCGGCATGGAGGAGACCGTCGCCCGCGACTCCGGGGTCACGATCATCGCGCGGCGCTCGGGCGTCGTCGACCAGGTCGACGCGACCCGCGTCGTCGTCCGCGCCACCGCCGAGACGTCGTCGGCAGCCTCGGGCGTCGACATCTACAACCTGCTGAAGTTCCAGCGCTCGAACCAGAACACCTGCATCACGCAGCGGCCGCTGGTCAAGGTTGGCGACCAGGTCAACGCCGGCGACATC
>DATMLF010000184.1:0-45022 GCA_035570595.1 Allostellaceae bacterium | reverse complement strand
GAGCTCCGGCCACGGGATCTCGTCCCAGCCGAAGAGGCCCACCTCGAGGCTCTCGGGGCCGGCCGCAACCGCCTCGTCCAACAGCCGCGCGCGAAAGACCAGCTGGACCTGGCTGATCCGCGGGATGTCGTAGATCGCAAGCAGCCCCTCGATGTCGATCCGGGCGCGCGCCTCCTCCCAGGCTTCCCGCTCGGCCCCGGCGCTCGCCGACTCGTTGAGCTCGAGGTAGCCGGCGGGCAGCGTCCAATAGCCGTGGCGCGGCTCGATCGAGCGCCGGCACAACAGGATGCGCTCGCCCCATCGCGCCACCGAGCCGACCACGATCTTCGGGTTGTCGTAGAGGACATAGCCGCAATCGGCGCAGATCATGCGCTCGCGGTTGTCGCCTTCGGGGACCCCGCGAACCGACGGTCCGCGCAATTGAGGGTCGTTCGCCATCGCCGCTTCCGCTCGCCGGCGGCTTCAGCCGGTGCGCCCGCCCCGTTCAGATCGGCGAGAAAGGATGAGAACGCGGCGTAGCTGCATGTCGATCGGCTTCGGCTTTGCTTCGATTTTTTATAATAGGCGAGCCCCCCGGCCGCGGCAACCCAACCCAGCGACCCCGCGACGCTCCTCCGACCAAGAACGCGTGGATGGCCGGGTCAAGCTGGTCAAGGCCGGCCATGACGGTTCAGCGTTCTCAAAGCCGGGCACGGGCAACACCTGAAACTCGTTCCCCCAACGCACGCTCCCGCCGCAACGTGCGTCCTCTCCCGGATCTCTCATAGCTGGATCGGCGATGCGCGGCAGGCCGATCAATTTACGAAGCGGTAGAGCTTGGCGGCGTTGTCGCAGACGATCTTTTTGCGGGTGATGGCGGGCAACTGGCCGAGCTCGCGTTCGATGTATTCCTGCGAGTCGGGCCACACCCCGTCGGGGTGCGGGAAGTCCGAGCCCCACATGATGTTGTCTTCGCCGAGCTCGTTGAGCAGTTTCACCCCGACCGGGTCAGTCTGGTAGGTGGCGTAGCACTGGCGGCGCCAGTATTCGCTGGGCGGCATTTTGAGGTCGAGCTCCTTGAACTGGTCCTCCCACTCGGCGTCCATGCGCTGCAGGATGTAGGGGATCCAGCCGGTGCCGGCCTCGCCGATCACCAGCTTGATGCCGGGATGGCGCTCGAGCACCCCGGCGAAGATCACGCTCATCAGCACGTCCGACATGTACATCTGAAAGCTGGTGATGCCGGCGGCGCGCGCGGCGAGCGCCACCTTGGGCGCAAGCTTGGTCAGGTCGCGCCGCACCCCGCTGCCGATCGTGTGGAAATGCACCGGCAGCCCGGAGGCCGCGACCGCGTCCCACATCGGGTTCCACCACGGATCCCACAACGGCGTCATGTCGGCGCGCCGCGAGATTTCGAGCCCGCGCACGCCGCCCTTCCGCGCGACCTGCTCGATCTCGCCGACCGCGGCGCCGATGTCATGGTTGGGGATGCAGGCGAGCCCGGCAAAGCGCTCGGGATGGGTGTTGCAAAAGCCCGCCAGCCATTCGTTGTAGATGCGCAGCATCAGGCCGGCGGCTGCGTCGTCGTTGATCCGGTTGGTGGCGCCGAGGATGCCGTACAGCACCTCGGCCTGTATCCCGTCGCGGTCCTGGTCCTTGACCCGCAGGTCGGGGTCGGTCATGCGGCGGATGCCCTTTTTGCCGTCCTCGTAGATCCCCTCCGAGGCCATCCGGTCCGAGCGGTGGATCTTGCCTGGCTCGTAAAGGCGGCCGGCCGAGCCCATCCCGTTCATCAGCCCGAACGAGGCGCCCGACTTGGTGACCCATTCCTTGCCGCGCGGTCCGTCCGTCACATAGGGCATGCGGTCCCTGAGCGCTGCGGGCGCGTTGTCGGTGAACAAATCGGGCGGCAGCCAGATCAGGTCGACATGGCAGTCGGCCGAGATCACGTCGTATTTCATCGGCATATCCTCCTTGGCATCCGCGGATTAGCATGACAGAGCAGTGCCGGCGGGCGCGACTGAAATCCTCCACTGTGGCAAGGTGCTAAGCAGCAATGGGCGAGACGCGGGCGAACATGCCGTTGGCCGGGGTCACGGTCATCGATTTCGGCCAGATCTTTCAGGGGCCCTATGCGACCCTGTTGATGGCCAAGGCCGGCGCGTTTGTGATCAAGGTCGAGCCGCCGCGCGGCGAGCCCGGGCGGCGCCGGGCCGAGCCCGGCAAGAGCGCCACACTGCCGTTCGCGATGCTGAACCAGAACAAGCACGCGGTAACCCTTAACTTGAAAGAACCGCGCGGCCGCGAATTGCTGTTCCGCATGGTGGAGCGCGCCGACGTGCTCCTCGAAAACTTTTCGCCCGGCACGATGGACGGCCTCGGCGTCGGCTGGAGCCGGCTGCACGAGGTCAACCCGCGGCTGATCTATGCGTCCGGCACCGGGTTCGGGCTCAGCGGCCCCGACCGCGACAACCTGGCGATGGACATGACAATCCAGGCGGCCTCGGGGATCATGAGCGTCACCGGCTTCCCGGACGGCCCGCCGGTCAAGGCCGGCCCGACCCTGGTCGACTTCATGGGCGGGATTCACCTTTACGCCGGCGTCGTGACGGCACTCTACGACCGCGACCGCAGCGGGGTCGGCCGACTCGTCGAGGTGGCGATGCAGGAGACGGTCTATTGCAGCCTCGCCTCCAGCATCGACTACTACCATCGCACCGGCGAAATCCCGCCACGCCCAGGTAACCGCCAGTCGGGCATGAACAGCGCACCCTACAACGTGTTCCCGACGACGGACGGGCACGTCGCGATCCATGTCGTGACCGAAGCGCATTTCCAGAATTTGCTGAAGGCGATGGGGCGCGAGGACCTTTCCGGCGACCCGCGCTTTGCGACCAACGCCGCCCGCGTCACGCACATCGAGGAGACCGACGCGCTCGTCGCCGAGTGGACCCGCACCCTCGGCAAGATGGAGGTGTTCGCGCGAACCAAGGAATACCGCATCCCGTGCGCCCCGGTGCGCAACCCGGTCGAGGTCATGAACGACCCGCACATGCACGGGCGCGGCATGCTGGAGCATATCGACCACCCCGAGCTGGGGCCGATCGTCGTGCCGACGACGCCGTTGCGCCTGCACGGCGCCGCCACGGCCCCAGCCGGGCCGAGCCCGACGATCGGCCAGCACAACGTCGAGATCTACGGCGGGTGGCTCGGCCTTGCGGCGACCGAAATCGAAGAGCTGAGAAAGGAAGGCGTCATCTAATTTTTGCCGGCTTGCGCGACGCGCACAACCCCGGCCCGCCTGACATGAGCGGCTTCGTCGGGGTCTCCGACCGATGGCGGTGGCGGCGGACCCGGTGCCGGCGCATCCGACGGTCTAGGACGCGGTGCATGATTTGGCGGCGCATGTAAAGGCGTTTCTCGGCCGCTGACGCGACCGGAACTGGAACAGCCTCAGCCTCGGGAGCGCGAGAGATGCAGCAATTCGCCGGCAAGGTGGTCCTCGTCACCGGAGCGCAGCAAGGGATCGGGCGCGCGACGGCGCTAGCCTTTGCCGCGGCGGGGGCCGACGTGGCGGTCAACTGGCTCGACGACGAGCCTGCCGCCGCCCAGGTCGTGGCGACGATCAAGGGCGGCGGCACGCGGGGGTTGCGGGTCCAGGCCGACATCGGCGACTTGGCGCAGGTGCGGGCGCTGGTCGCGGCGGTCGAGAACGGGCTCGGCCCGGTCGACATCCTGGTCAATAATGCCGCGGTTTTTCCGCGCGTGCCGTTTCTCGAGATGAGCGAGGGCGACTGGGACTTTGTGCTCGGGGTCAACCTCCGGGGTGCGTGCTTTTGCGCCCAGGCGGTGGCGAAGGCGATGGTGGCGTCGGGCCGCGCGGGGTCGATCGTCAACCTGACCTCGGGGGCGGCGTTCCGCGGCTCGCCGCGCGGCGTGCACTATGTGGCGAGCAAGGGCGGCGTGTTGTCGATGACGCGGGCGATGGCGCTGGAGCTGGCGCCCCACCGCGTCCGGGTCAACGCGATCGCACCTGGGCTCACCGACACGGCGCAACCGCGCTATGGCAGCAGCGAGGCGGAGCTCGCCGAAGCGGCGAAGGCGATCCCGCTCGGCCGCATGGCGCAACCCGAGGAGATCGCCCGGGCGGCGCTGTTTCTCGCCTCCGACGACGCCATGTTCATCACCGGGCAAACCGTGCACGTCAACGGCGGGTCGTACCTCGCGTGAGCCACAATAATTAGTCTGGTAGCTCCGAGGTTGGTCGGACCTGATTTTGGCACGACTTCTTCGTCTTACCGGCGAAGGCCTGTATCCACGGCCGCAATGGGTCCCGACCTACGTCGGGATGGCGTGGTCAAGCGGCTGAGCGGCGGGCTTTCGGTGTGCTTTCGCAGGCAATATTCTAGTTGACGTACCCACATATCAAGGGTATGGTGTGTCTCGTCAAGGAGATACGCCATGCCTTCCGTCCTTTCCGCCGCACATTTCCACAACGAAGAAGCCGCCTACGCCTTTGTCGAAGCGTGGTTGTGGTCGACTGGGCGTGTCTGTCCGCATTGCGGGATTGTAGATCAGAGCGGCCCATTGAAGGGCAAGAGCACCCGGATCGGGGTTTACAAATGCTACGCCTGCCGCAAGCCCTTCACCATCAAGGTCGGAACCGTCTTCGAATCCAGCCATATCAAGCTGCATGTCTGGCTTCAGGCAATTCACCTGATGGCGTCCAGCAAGAAGGGCTTCAGCACCAATCAGTTCGCCCGCATCCTCGGGGTCACCATTCAGACTGCATGGTTTCTGTCGCACCGCATCCGCGAGGCAATGATCGACATTGCGCCGCAAGGGCCGCTCGGCGGCGAAGGCAAGTTCGTTGAAGCGGACGAAACCTTTATCGGCGGTCGCGCTCGCAACCGTGCCTATCGGGAGCCGGCACCAAAGAAAGCTGTTGTCGCGCTTGTCGAGAGACGGGGCCGCGTCCGCTCTCGGCATGTCCCGGAAGTGAACGCCGCGAACCTGCGCCCGATCCTTGAAGCTGGGATCGACAAGGCGTCGCACCTGCGTACCGATGAAAGCGGCGTCTACTGGAAGATCGGCGAGGCATTCGCCAGCCATCAGACCGTCGTTCATTCCGCTGATGAGTACGTGCGCGGCGACGCTCACACCAACACCGCAGAAAGTTTCTTCTCTGTCCTGAAGCGCGGCATCTATGGCGTCTACCAGCACGTCAGCGAGGAACATTTGCACCGCTACCTCGCCGAGTTCGATTTCCGACACAACAACCGGATCGCCTTGGGCGTGGATGATACCGACCGCGCCGGTAACATTCTGAGCGGCGTCAAGGGCAAGCGGCTCACCTATCGAACGACTCGTCGGCAAGTGAGCGCCCAAAATGACTGACGCAGAGATTGGCCTGCTCGATGCCATGACGACCATCATGGAAATTCTGTTAGCGCTGGGGATCGAGCCGTCAGTGCTTGAAGTACCGCTTCGATTTCAGCGCGACGGACAGCGTGCCGCCGGGCGCGTGGATGCCGCTGTCGTTCTTGATATTCTTCTGGACTACGTGACCGATCAAGGGCTTGCACAGCGGCGAGAAAATCTTCGACTAATTCAGCGGGAACCACCAAGGGGAACGGCTTGAGGGCGATCAAGGGCGGACGGATGTTTTGGTTCATGCTATAACCTTCTCTATGTCTCGCAAACCAAAGCCGCCGCTTGATGACCCCGCGCAATCGAAGCGCTTCATCGATGCCGCTCGCGAATTCGGCACGGACGAAAGCGGCAAGGCTTTCGAGCGTGTTTTCCGCAAGGTCGTCTCGCGCAATCAAATTCCATCGCGAAGCGCACCATCTAGTAAATCTAAAAACACTTTCGTATCCAAAAAATAATTTGGATACGCTCGACGGAGCGCTGACAATGAATCAACAGACACCAATACCGCGTCGCCACCGGACTCTGACACTTTCTTTTCTGCTTCTGCGTATCTCTCGGTTGCCCGAAACAATTCGTCTGACTTAAATCCAGTGACCGTCACTGACTGCGCGTTCGTATCAAGTTCCAATAGGAAATACCGTGCATTTGCCGTCGTTGGCTCCTCTATTTCCCGCAACGCCTGCCTAAATGTATCCAGACGATGGATTATATCCAGTAACTCTTCGTAATTTCTTACCTCAGCAATAAGCGCATTATTGTCGGACGGGGTACTTTCCACGCGTGGCGTGTCTTCTTTTACCGCTATAACAGTTCCCATTAGCTCGAAGAACCGCAACCATTCTGCTTCTCCTTGGCTAGACTTGAGTGCTTGATGGGTAAACATGCCAACTGTTTCAACAGCAGTAGCCCACGCGTGTTGCAACGGGGAGCGAATTTGCATTTCTATTTTGAGGTTATTACATTTCAACAGCGTCTTTGGCGATAAAAAGCGATATATCAAATGTATGCCCCTATATCCCGTCTTCTGTGGTTGCGAAATGTAATCATCTTTATGATCAAGTACATGTTGCGTTCTGCTGCGTTCCAGTTTATCCGTTAGGGCGCGCACCTGAGCTACGGACCCCACGATGGCCCGGCACCCACCAATATCTTGCATTTGCGTCAACTTCATACTATTGAATCGCAATAATTTGGCTTCTATTGACGATAGGCGTTTAATCCGCTGCGCGATCAATGTGTTTTGATCTACCACTCCAGCATTACTAGTAAGAAGCATCCGCATATGAAGTAATGGGCCGCTGTGTGAAGAACGCCAATTGTTTATTACATCAAGCGCACCTGAATATGCGGCGCGACTTTCTGGCGACCGCCACCAACCTTCTGCGCGTAACTTTGTCAGCACGTCGCCAGCAGCGTTGACCTTAGAGCGAGAATATAGCGGAATTGCGAACGGCATCCAGCCAGTCGGGGGAAAATCCCCGGCCTCCGATAGTGAGGGCACATCGGAGGCCATGCTAGCACTCGTCTCTGGGTACGGGAACTAGAATATTGCCCTTTCGCACTGGCTGCTCGCAACGACGCACGGCAACCAGACCCCTTTCAAAGGTTCTATTCGGCGGGGGCGGATTGCAGTTGGATGTAGTTTTCGAGGCCGACCTTTGGGAGCAGGTCGAGCTGGGTCTCGATAAAGTCGACATGCTCTTCTTCGGCTTCGAGGATGTCGCTGAACAGGTCGCGGGTCACGAAGTCGCGCACGCTCTCGCAGTAGGCGACGCCGTCGCGCAACGCCGGCATCGCGTTTTGCTCGAGCCGCAGGTCGCATTCGAGGATTTCGCGCACGCTTTCGCCGATCAGCAGCTTGTCGAGGTCCTGCAGGTTGGGCAGGCCGTCGAGAAACAGGATGCGCTCGATCAGCCGGTCGGCGTGCTTCATCTCGTCGACCGACTCGGAATACTCGTAAGCGCCGAGCTTTGTCACACCCCAGTGGCGCAGCATGCGGGCGTGCAGGAAATACTGGTTAATCGCGGTCAGCTCGTTTTTCAGGACCGCGTTCAGATGCTGAATGACGGTTGCGTCGCCGCGCATCGTCGCCTCCCGCAGGTTCGATCAAGGTAATGTTGGGCGCGGAGGCACGGCCGCAAGACTGCCGCCAGCCGGGTCAGCCCACGGCGGCGACGGCGGGCTCGGCGTGCGGCAGCTCGACGACCTGGCGCATCAGCTGGCGCACCAGCGGCACGCACTTGCCGCATTTGGGCTTGGTGCCGAGCGAGCGGTAGATCGCCGACACGGTGCTGCATTCGTGTTCGGCCTTGGCGCAGACGTCGCGGTCGGTGATCGCATTGCAGACGCAGACGTACATACGCGCCTCTACCGATAATTACTCTTCGTCATGTAGCCGAGATGCAACCGACTCGCAATATCATCCGCGCATGGCTGCCCCGCGCGTGCGCTTCGCTGAACAGCGAGGCCGGCGCCGCACGTCTCCGGCTCCGGACCGCCGCGTTCGCGGGGCCGACGAGAAAAGACCGCACCCTAGGCGTGGTTTTTGACGACCACCTTGATCGCGTCGTCGATGCGCTCGCGGGCGTATTTGAGGGCGGTCGGCAACTCGGCGAGCGGGAAGGTATGGGTGTGGATCAGCCCGGCGTCGAAGCGCTTTTGCTTCATCAACGCCATCGCCCGGTGGGTGGCGCTCTGCCCTTCGCCGCGGATGCCGTAGACGTAGATGTTGTTGCGCACGAGATAGGCGAGGTCGACCGGCACCTTGTCGTGCGGGAAGGCGGCAAGGCAGATCCGCCCACCACGGTCGACCATCTGCGCCGCCTCGTCGAGCGCGTTCGGCGCCCCCGAGCATTCGACGACGAACTGCACGCCCTTGCCGCCGGTGATCCGCCGGACCGCGGCAACGGCGTCCTCCTCGCGGGCGTTGACGACGTGGTCGGCGCCGAGCTTTTTACCGAGCTCGAGCCGGCGCTCGCGGGTGCCGGTCAGGATCACCGGGTCGGCGCCGAGCGCCTTCGCCACCGCGACGCCGAGCAGCCCGATCGGCCCCGGCCCGGTCACGACGACGCCCTCGCCGGCGATCAGTCCGCCGAGCACGTCGAGCCCGTACATCGAGGTGCCGGCGGTGACGACCAGGGTCGCCTCCGCGTCGGTCATGTCGTCGGGCACGTGAACGAGCGTGTTGACGTTGTTGACCGCGTATTCGGCAAAGCCGCCGTCGCTCGTAAATCCGTTGGCGCGGTGGCCCTTGCCGACGTCGCCGTAGTTCAGGCAGGCGGTGTACATGCCCTGGCGGCAGCGCGCGCAGCGCCCGCAGCCGGCGTGCACCTCGACCGTGACGCGGTCGCCGACCGTGTATTCGTCGACCGCCGGCCCGAGCTTGACCACCGTCCCCATGTATTCGTGGCCGATCGTGAAGTTCTTGTGAAACGGCAGCCCGCCCTCGACCATCGCCGGCAGCCCGTGCGCCATGATTTCGAGGTCGGTGGCGCAGATCGCGACCGCGTCGATGCGCACCAGCACCTCGGCCGGGCCGGGCCGCGGCACCGGCTTTTCGGTCGGCAGGATCTCGCCCGGACCGCCGAGCACCCAGGCCTTCATCTGCTCGGGGACCGGATACGCGTTGCTCAGCCGGGTCTGCTGCGCCATTGCTCTCGTCTCCGCGAATGCACGATCAAGGCCCGGTTTTAGCGCGCCCCGGCGCCAAAGAGAAGGCGCGCCGGCTTTCGGCGCCGCGCGGGCTGCGCTATAGACAAAGGGGCGCCGGCCCACGGGGTCGGGCGCGCGGCAAGGGGGACAGATGAGAAATCGCCGGACCGCGGTGCTCGGCGGATCGGGCTTTGTCGGCCGCTATGTCGTCCAACGGCTCGCCGCCCGCGGCGACGTGGTCCCGGTCGGCTGCCGCCATGCCGAGGACGCGAAGTTCCTGATGACGTTCGGCCTGGTCGGCCAGATCGCCGCGGTCGACGTCACGATCGACGACGAGCAGCTGCTGCCGGCGTTTCTCGCCGGCAACGAAGCGGTCGTCAATTGCGTCGGCATTCTGCAGGAGGGCGGCGCCCAGACCTTCGAGCGGGTGCACCATTTGGGCCCGGCGCGGATGGCGCGGCTGGCCCGCGAGGCCGGCGTCGCGCGGCTCGTTCACATCTCGGCGATCGGCGCCGACCCGCGCTCGCCCTCGGCCTACGCGCGCACCAAGGCGGCGGGCGAGGCGGCGGTGCGCGACGCGTTTCCGACCGCGACGATCCTGCGCCCCTCGGTCGTGTTCGGCCCCGAGGACCAGTTCTTCAACCGCTTTGCCGGGATCGCGATGATCTCGCCGCTGGTGCCGTTGATCGGCGGCGGGCAAACCCGGTTTCAGCCGGTCTATGTCGGCGACGTCGCCGACGCGGTGCTGAAATGCCTCGAAGACCCGGCGACGGCCGGGCGCACCTACGAGCTCGGCGGCCCCAAGACCTACACGATGCGCGAGCTGATCGAATTGCTGCTGGCCGAGATCAGGCGCAAGCGGGTGCTGGTCGACCTGCCGTTCGGCGCCGCCGAGCTCCAGGCGCGGCTGATGTCGATTCTCCCGCGCCCGCCGCTGACCGTCGACCAGGTCGAGCTGTTGAAGCGCGACAACGTCGTCTCGTCGGGCGCGTTGACCTTGGCGGCGCTCGGCATCGCGCCGACCGCCGTCGAGGGGATCCTGCCGAGCTATCTCGATCGGTTCCGGCGCGGCGGCTGGTACGCGCGCGGGACCTGACCCGCGTTCGCCCGTGACCCGCTTTCGCCCGTGAGCCGCTTTCGCCGCGGCTGATGTTCGGATAAGGTCGCGGCCTCCTATCGGACAGTCGGAAAACCAGTGATGGCAGCGTTCGCTCGGCTCGTCCTGCTGGTCATCGCGCTCGTTTACGGAGGACAGGCGATGGCGGCGGACCTCGAAAACACGATCTACCTCGACGTGCCGGCAGGCCGCGTCGTCATCAAGATGCGCCCCGACCTGGCGCCCGCAACCTGCGCTCAGATCAAGGCGCTGGCCCGCCGCGGCTTTTACAACGGGCTGACCTTTCACCGGGTGATCGACGGCTTTATGGCGCAGACCGGCGACCCGAAAGGCGACGGCACCGGCGGCTCCGGCCACCCGCTCAAGGCCGAGTTTTCAAAGGAGCCGTTTGTCCGCGGCACCGTCGCGATGGCGCGCACCTCCGACCCCGACAGCGCCGACAGCCAGTTCTTCATTATGTTCGCGCCGGCCCCCTCGCTCGACGGCAAATACACGATCTGGGGCGAGGTCGTCTCCGGCATGGAATACGTCGACCAGATCAAGAAGGGCGACCCCGCCGGCAACGGCGCGGTGTCGAACCCCGACAAGATCGTCAGGATGCAGGTCGCCGCCGACGCCGAGAAGGCGAACCCGAAGCCGTAAGCGGCGTCTTCCGGAACCAGCCGGATGGCCCCTCACCCCAGCCCTCTCCCCGCAAGCGGGGCGAGGGAGCCGCAGATTTCCCCTCGCTCGGCGCGCGGAGAGAGGGAGGGACCCGCGCGCGGGGGTGAGGGGCTTTCGGCCGAACGGCCACCGCTCTTCCCAGTCGCGTGGCTCTCGTCGCTCGCAATCTACCGCCGGCCGCGGCTGGTCGCGGTGCTGCTGATGGGGTTTTCGAGCGGGCTGCCGCTGGCGCTGACCTTTGCGACCCTGTCGTTCCGGCTCGCCGAGATCGGCGTCTCGCGCACCGCGATCGGGCTCTTCGCGCTGGTCGGGGTGCCGTACAGCGTCAAGTTTCTGTGGTCGCCGCTGATCGACCGGATGCCGATCCCGGGGCTGAGCCGGCGCCTGGGGCGGCGGCGCGGCTGGGCGTTGGCGATCCAGCCGGTGCTGGCGCTGGCGATCCTGGCGCTCGGCGTCGTCGACCCGCGCTCGGCGCCCGGCCTGACGGCCCTCTTCGCGCTCGCCGTCGCGTTTCTGTCGGCGAGCCAGGACATCGTGATCGACGCCTACCGCATCGAATTGCTGCGCCCCGAGGAGCAGGGTGCCGGTGCCGCGGCGACGCAATGGGGCTACCGTTTTGGCATGCTGGCGGCGTCCGCCGGCGCGCTCTACGCGGCGAGCTTTGGCGGCTGGCGCTTTGCCTACGGGCTGATGGCGGCGTTGATGCTGGTCGGCATGGTCACGGTCTGGCTGACGCCGGAGCCGGACGGCGTCGCGGCACCCGAGGCGCTGCCCGGCGCCGCCGCCGCGCGGCTTGCGGCGTGGCTGCGGCGCGCGGTGCTCGACCCGTTTGGCGACATGCTGACGCGCGAGGGCGCGCTCGTGATCCTCGCCTTTGTGATCCTCTACAAATTCGGCGACGCGCTCGCCGGCACGATGTCGAACCCGCTTTACGTGTCGCTCGGCTTCACCAAGGTCGAGCTCGCCAACATCGGCAAGATTTACGGTTTTGCCGCGAGCCTTGGCGGCCTCGCGCTGGGCGGGGTCGTGGTGCTGCGGCTCGGCGTCATGCGCGCGCTCTTCCTGTGCGGCGTCCTGCAGATGCTGTCGAACCTGATGTACGCGGCGCAGGTCGCGGCCGGGCACAACCTCGTCGCGTTGGCGCTGACGATCGGGGTCGAGAACCTGACCGGCGGGATGGGCTCGGCGGCGTTTGTCGCCTACCTGTCGGGCCTGTGCAACATCGCCTTCACCGCGACCCAGTACGCGCTGTTGTCGTCGTTGGCGGCGGTCGGCCGCACGACCCTGTCGGCGTCGGGCGGCGCGCTCGCCGACGCGCTCGGCTGGACCCCGTTCTTCCTGCTCAGCACCGCCGCCTGCCTGCCCGGCCTGGCATTGCTGCTGTGGATCATGCGGGGAGAGAACCGCCGGCTGCCGCGGCCGGCCGCAGCCGGTCAGCCATAGGCCAGCAATTCGGCGCGGTGGCGGTCGAGCCAGCGCCGATGGCGGGCGTTTCCGGGGGACAGCGTCTCGACGAGCCGCCAAAAGCGCGGGCCGTGGTTCATCTCGGCGAGGTGCGCCACCTCGTGCGCCACGACATAGTCGACGACCTCCTCCGGGGCGAAGACCAGCCGCCAGCTGAACGACAGGTTGCCGGTCGACGAACAGCTGCCCCAGCGGCTCCTGGTGTCGCGCACGCTGACCCGCGCGACCTTATGCCCGATCTGGGCGGCAAGCGGCCGCGCCCGCCGCGCGAGCTCGTCGTGCGCGAGGGCGGCGAGGTGGGCGCGCACCCGGCGCGGCAGATGCGCGGGCTCGCCGCGCACCCGGATTTCGCGGTCGGCGATCGTCACCGGCGGCGCCGCCGGATCGAGCGAGCGGCGGATACGGTGCGGCACCCCGAGCACCGGGACGAGGGCCCCCTCGACAAACGGCACCGGCCGCGGCAGCGCGTCGAGGCGTGCCACGACCCACCCGCGCTTCTCGCGCAGAAAGTGCAACGCCAGCGCCGGCGGTACGCCATGCGGCAGGACCAGCTCAACGCGGCGCCGGGCGGCGTCGACGCGCAGCCCGACGCGGCGCGCCCGCGGGCTGACGCGGATCGCGAGCGGTGCGCCGAGGTCGAGCGCCACCGCCGCGCGACCGATCTCGGTGAGCGCCGATTCGCTTGCCGGCCGCAGCCGGCTGCTCGAGGTGCCGCCAAAACCCGCCATTTGCCTCGCCTGCCGCAGGACCGCCGGTCGCGCCGCCCGCAACCGCCACAAAAGCTTTTCGCCCCTGTCTTGATTCCGCAAGCGGGTTCGCGCTTGGGCAGCCGCCGATCGATGCGCACCCTTCGCCGGCGCCAAGCCTGCGAGGCCGGGTTCGGTTTGCGCGGTCGAATTCACTCGACATCGGCTCTAGTCGGAGGGGTCGGAAATTCGCCCAATCGACTCGCCGCAACTTCTTCCTCCTCTTTCCGGCGAAAGCCGGTATCTAGGGCCGCCGTGGATCCCGACTTTCGTCGGGAAGGCGATGCTGTCGATGTCGCGAAATCCGGATTCGGGGCACTGGTTCGCGGCAGGGGGCCGCAAATGGGGGGCGTGATGAGACGGGTGGTCGTGGCGGTCGTGGGGTTCGCGGCGGCGTGGTTCGTGATGGCCGGCGGCGCGGCGGCCCAGCCGGTTGAGCTGCAATGGTGGCACGCGATGACCGCGGCCAACGCCGCCGTGGTCAACGAGATCGCCGCCGACTTCAACGCCTCGCAGAGCGAATACAAGGTCGTGCCGGTGTTCAAGGGCACTTACGCCGAGACGATGAACGCCGGCATCGCCGCCTACCGCGCCGGCCGGGGCCCCGACATTCTGCAGGTCTTCGAGGTCGGCACCGCGACGATGATGGCCGCCAAGGGCGCGGTGATGCCGGTCTACCAATTGATGAAGGACGCGGGCGAGCGGTTCGACCCGCATGCCTATCTGCCGGCGGTGACCGGCTATTACAGCACCGCCGACGGCCGGATGCTGTCATTGCCGTTCAACAGCTCGACCGCGATCGTCTACTGGAACCGGGAGCTGTTCAAAAAGGCCGGGCTCGACCCGTACAAGCCGCCCAAGACCTGGCCCGAAACTTTTGCCGCCGCCAAAAAGCTGCGCGCCGCCGGGGTGCCGTGCGGCTTTACCGCGGGCTGGATCAGCTGGACGCAGATCGAGCAGTTCAGCGCTTGGCACAATCTCGCGTTTGCCAGCAAGGCGGACGGGTTCGACGGCCCCGACGCGCGGCTCGAATTCAACAACCCGACCGTCGTCCGCCACGTCGCCAACCTCGCCGCGGCCGAGAAGGACAGAAGCTTTGACTATGGCGGGCGCACCAGCGAGCCCGAGGGCAAGTTCATCGACGGCGAATGCGGGATGATCCAGACCTCGTCCGGAGCCTACGGCACCTTTCGAAGCGGCGCCAAGTTCGAGTTCGGGATGACCGAGCTGCCGTATTACCCGGATGTCGCGGGGGCGCCGCAAAACTCGATCATCGGCGGCGCCAGCCTATGGGTCATGGCCGGCAAGCCGCCGCAGGACTACAAGGGGGTGGCCAGGTTCTTCACCTTTCTGTCGCAGACCGACCTGCAGCAAAAGCTGCACGAGGTGACGGGCTATCTGCCGATCACCACGGCCGCCTATGAAGCGACCAAGGCGTCGGGGTTTTACGCCAAGAACCCGGACCGCGAAATCCCGGTGCTGCAGATGACCGCGAAGCCGCCGACCGAGAATTCGCGCGGGCTGCGCCTCGGCAACCTGGTGCGCATCCGCGACATCGTCGCCGAGGATCTGGAAGCGGTCTTTGCCGGCAAGGAAGGCGCGCAAGCCGGCCTCGACGACGCGGTCAGGCGCGGCAACGCGCTCCTGGTGCAGTTCCAAGAGAACACCCGCTAACCCAAGGGCGGGCGCGGCGAAGCGGGCTGGCCTTGGCCGAAGCGGGTCGCGGCCTCGTCGGGACGACGATGTTGCCTATTGCGGATTTCTGGTTCAGGACACGAGCATTGCACCCGACGACGAGGACATCGCGATGACCGAGCCGCGATCGCTGACCGCCCGCGAGGCCGCCCGGCAGATCGCCGAGCGCCGGCTGAGCGCCGAGGCGCTGGCCGCGTCCTACCTCGAGCGGATCGCGGCGCGCGAGGAGGTCGTCGGCGCGTGGCAGTACCTCGATCGCGAGCAGGCCCTGGCCGAAGCGCGCCAGCGCGACCGCGAGGCCCCGCGCGGGCCGCTGCACGGGGTGCCGATCGCGGTCAAGGATTTGATCGACACGTGCGACATGCCGACCGCCTACGGCTCGCCGATCTACCGCGGCCACCGGCCGGCCGCCGACGCCGCCTGCGTGGCGCTCGCCCGCGCCGCGGGTGCGGTCGTGCTCGGCAAGACCGTCACCACCGAATTCGCGACCTTCACCCCGGGCCGGACCGCGAACCCGCACAACCCGGCGCACACCCCCGGCGGCTCGTCGAGCGGCTCGGCGGCGGCGGTCGCGGACGGCATGGCGCCGCTCGGCTTTGGGACGCAGACCGCAGGCTCGGTGATCCGCCCGGCCTCGTTCTGCGGGGTTTTCGGCTACAAGCCGAGCTTTGGGCTGATCAGCCGCGCCGGCGTCAAGCCGCTCGCCGACAGCCTCGACACGGTCGGGGTCTATGCCCGCACCGTCGACGACGCGGCGTTCTTTGCCGGGGTGCTGAGCGAGCGCCCGGCATTGCGCCATTTGGCGATCCCCGAGCGCGCGCCGCGCTTTGGCCTCTACCGCACGCCGATGTGGGACGAGGCCGAGCCGGCGACCGCCGCAGCACTCGACATGGCGCGGGCAGCGCTCGATCGCGCCGGTGCCGTGGTCGAGGAACTGGCGATCGCCCCCGACCATCAGGGCCTGACCGAGGCGCAGGACAGGATCATGGGGTTCGAGACGTGCCGCGCGCTCGCCTATGAGCGCACCCGGCACAGCGCCGAGCTGTCGCCGCGGCTGGCGCAGCTGCTCGATGCCGGGATGGCGGTCGGCGCCGCGGACTACGACGCCGCGCGCGCGGTGGCCGAGGCCGCGCGGGCCGGGCTGGCGAAGTTCTTTGGCGGCTGCGACGCGATCCTGACGCCGGCCGCACCGGGCGAGGCGCCGGCCGGGCTCGGCTATACCGGGAACCCGGTCTTCAACCGGATGTGGACCTTGCTCGGAACACCCTGCGCGGCGCTCCCGGCATATTGGGGCGACAGCGGACTGCCGACCGCGGTGCAATTGGTCGGCCGCCTCGGCGACGACGCGCGGCTCCTCGGCTGCGCCGCCTTTCTCGAACGGGCACTGGCCGCGTGAGCCTGCGGGCGGCGGCCGCGATCCTCCTGTCGGGCGGTGCTGCGCTTGCCGGCTGCTCGCTGCTCGCCCCCTTCCCGAGCTACCCGCAGCCGCCGGCGGCCGGCGTCAGCGACCGGGGGCCGCGCGTCGCGATCTGCTACGACATGGTCGTGACCTCGCGCGACACCGTGCAAAAAGCGGCACAAGGCGAATGCACGCCGCAGACCGTGGCGACCCGCGTCGCCAACGACTGGAAGCTCGAGTTTTGCCCGATATTGCTGCCGGAGCGTGCGACCTTTGTGTGCTCGCCAAAGAAATAGGCCAAGGAAATAGGCCCAAGAAATAGGGTTGTGCCGCGCGACCCGAAACGGCTGCGGCTGACTCCGCCTGCCGCCGTACAGCGAGGCGGACATTGCCGCGGTCGCGGCGGGTTCAGCGATACACAGCGCCGACTAGCTTCGCGGCGAGCCGCCAGATTTGTGCCATGCACGAACACCCATCAGGCCGAGCGCCGCGATCATGAGCAATGCCACGCTGTTGGGCTCGGGCACCGGCGCAGGAGGGTCGGCGGGAACGCCGAACGACGCCATGGTGAGGTCGAGCCAGTCCTGACCGCCGGTGTTGCCGACCAGGGTGCCCGCCCCATTGCTGCTGATGATGTAGTCGTTTCCAAGAGCGTCCAGGGCGTAGAGCGTCCCGTCCGTTCCGAAGTTGAGCGCAGAGATAAGATCCGTACCCGTGACAGACAAACCGTTGGTGGGCAGCTGACCCAAATTAAAATTGGCGCCGGTCAAGAGATTGACTTGCACCAGCGATTGCGAGACCGGTGAATCACTGGCGACATCGACTGTGTTCGTGTTTACCGTCGCCATTGCGCGCACTGGGCCCTGCTGAAAGCTGGTGATTGCAGTGGGTACGGCGTTGGTTGTACTGATCGAATATACCGTGGTCGGGCCGCCCGAGCCGCTGAAGTCGGTGCCGATCAGGGTTGAACCCCTGAAGCTCAGGCCCTCGACGTCCCCCAAGCCGGTATAGCCGATGAGCGTTGTTGCGCCGGTGGTCTTGCTGACGGAATACAGGTTCCCATAGTCATCGGTTCCGAACAGGCTGCCGGTAGGCGAGACCGCCAGGCCCTCCAGAAGCTGACCCGTATAGCCGATCGGCGTTGCGGTGGCGGTCGTCAGATCCACGCTGAAAAGGTTTAGGGTATCGTCTACCGCGTACCCGATCTGGTCGGCGGCCGCGCTCCCGGATGAGACATAGAGAACACCGGCCGCGAGTGACATTGCGATGGTGAGTTTTGTCGATATCCGCATCGTCTCCTCCCTCCTCGCAAGTTTCGGCAGTAACCTTAACACACTCCCTTTTTGACGCGCATCCGCAGGGTTGAACGATCTGTCACCATCTAGACCGATGCTTTTGTTGGACGTTTACAATGTGTTACGGTGTCCTTACAAAAATTTACCATGAAATGGCTTTTGTGGGGTTTCGAGCCCGATCCGAACCTTGCTATCAGATTAACCTAAACGAGAATGGTACGCTCAACAGCGGTGACGAACGGACGATATGGGCCGGTAGCGGAGGTGACGGTAGCTAACCAGAACCTTTAAAAAGTTGGGCCGCGGCAATGGGTGACTGAAGTCAACCAGGATCGCCAAGTCCCGAGCCGAGGAGGGAACACCGATGCGTCGAGACACACGGACATTCCTAAGAACGGCTTTCGCAATGTTGCTCGGGGTTCTGAGCGTCCCGCTTGTCGGGGCGGTCGAGGTGCGAGCGCAGACCCCGCCACCTTACAACCCTTACCCGTCCGGCATTCTGCCGGCCAATCTGGATTCGGAGATATCGCGGGTTCGGCGCGAGGTCCAAACCATCTTCAATCGCTATTTCGCCGAGTGGCAGGCATTGACACCAACGCCGACTTATTCGGGCAACCCCCCAATACTTGTCCCGAACGGGTATGACGCACAGCGGATACTAGGAGGCCTGTTGAATTTCGACGAGAACATATCTCCGTTCCGCGACGAGGCTTGTGCTTTTTGCCATATGCCCTACACCGGCTTCAGTGGGCCGATCCCATCCGTCAATCTGACGATGGTCGCCTACCCCGGATCGTACCATTACCGGGCCGCCAAACGGACCGCTCAGCGGTACACGTATTCGCACACCTTCCCCGTGCTCAACTACAACACGACACAGGACCTGTTCTTCGGCGGAAACTTCTGGGATGGGCGTGCAACCGGGATGAAGCTGCAGGCCCCCGACGCCGAACAGGCACAGGGGCCGCCGGTCGATCCGCTGGAAATGGGCAGCCCCGACATCGCTTGCATCGCGTGGAAGCTATCCCAGGCGGTGTACCGACCGCTCTTTGAGCTGGTTTGGGGCGCCGACTTCGACATCAACTGGCCCTCCAACACCGAGCAGGTCTGCTCCACCCCGCAAGGGGCGTTTGGCAGCAACACCACGCCGGTTGCGCTGAGCGCGGTCGACCGCACCAAGGCGACCAATATCTATGATCACTGGGGTCAGTCGCTGTCATTCCTCGAACGCTCAAACGACATCAGCCCGTTCAACTCGAAATTCGACTGGTACTTGAAGGGCACCGCAGGGGTCACGCTTACCGCCGACGAGATGGCCGGGTACAAGCTGTTCAACGGCAAAGGCAACTGCAACTCTTGCCACGTCGACGGCAGATCCACCACCCTGACCCCGGGTGAGACCGACACCGGCAACACGGCCAGCGTAGAACCGCTGTTCACCTGCCACGGCTTTGCCGATGAGGGTCTGCCGCTCAATCCCAGGATTTCCTTGTTCTATGAGAGCAGACCGGATGGTGTCGGGTTTACTCCCAATCCCGACGGCTTGCGCTACCGAGATTTGGGGCTGGGCAATTTCCTCCGGAGCGGCCCGCAAAGCTTCCCCGATCCCAACCAGCCGGAGTGGCTGCCGCTGGCGCCGACGGCGGACGGCCAAATGCAGGTGATGACGGCGCGCGACGTGGCGCTGACCCCGCCGCAATGCCCGACCACCGAGGCCGGGACAGGGAAGCCGTACTTCCAGAAAGAGTTCTTCCACAACGGCTACATCAAGAGCCTGAAGCAGCTGGTGCACTTCTACAATACGCGCGACTCGGTGCCGAACCCCAACGGGTACAAAACTTATGCGTACCCTGTGACTTCGGGGCACTGCCCGGCGGGAACCGTGGAACGGGTGACCTGCTGGCCGCAACCCGAGGTCAAGAACAACATCGACATGACGACCGGCGCCCTCGGCTTGACCGACACGGAGGAGAACCAGATCGTCGCGTTCCTGGAAACGCTGACGGATGGTTATAATCCGGCCAATCCGACCGTCAGCACCTACAAGAACATCGATACCTTTACCGGCCAGTGCTCGACCACCACGCCGGGCGAGACCGCATCGAACCAGGGCAATGCCTATCTCATCCCCACCTGGAACCTTGCGCAATTCCCGTGCGCGGCGGATATCTGCGATGTCCCGCCGCTGCCGACGACGCCGATCCCATAGCACCGGGGCGGATATGGGGGCACGTGCCCCCATATCCCCAATCCCTGTTCTATTGGGAAAAAGGTCAATCAGGGCTTGTTCAATGAACGGACGATTGTTGAAGCCGGCAATCATCGGCGCCGCCGCCAGCCTGCTCTGCTCCAGTCCGATCCTCGCTCAAAACCCGCCGCCGCAGAAGCGGGCCGAGCACGTCGAGATCACCAACGGGCCGGGGCTGGAGATCGCCCATGACGACCTCGCCATCGTCAGATGGACCAGCACCAACCCGGGCGGCGACGACGATCATTTCGCGGTCATACACTACGGGACCGATCCCAAAAGCCTGAACCAAACCGCGAAATCGCACATCAGGCTCAACCGCGGCCACCCGGAGACGATCTTTCGGGTGCGCATGCTCGACCTGAAACCTGACACCACCTATTACTACAGGGTGACGTCGATGGGGTCCGGTGGTGAGAGCGATGGGGTTGAGAGCTCTGTCAACCACTTCACCACGGCCGCCCCGGGTCAGGTCACCAGCGCTTTCCCCCCACCCGAGTAACCGCTCTCAGGGGGGTGGCGCGCATTTAACGAAAATAAACCGGACTTGCGACATCTTGACCGTAGCTTCGGCGATTGGGCAGGTGCGACAGGTCGCCTGATGCCGCAACCCGCCTATATGCTAGACTCGCATTGTCCTGGGGATCATGGCGGCGATGGATTACGAGGCTTTTTTCTCCGGGCGCCTCGACGCGCTGCACCGCGAGGGGCGCTACCGCGTCTTCGCCGACCTCGAACGGCGCTGCGGCGCGTTTCCGCGCGCCTACGACCACCGGATCGGCGCCGAGGTCACGGTGTGGTGCTCGAACGACTATCTCGGCATGGGCCAGCATCCCGCTGTGCTCGCGGCGATGGCGGAGGCGCTGCAGGCGCTCGGCGCCGGCGCCGGCGGGACCCGCAACATCTCCGGCAACAGCCGGCTGCACCTGCTGCTCGAACGTGAGCTCGCCGACCTGCACGGGCGCGAGGCGGCGCTGATCTTCACCTCCGGCTACGTCGCCAACGAGACCGTCCTGTCGACCTTGGCGCGCGAGCTGCCGGGTGCGGTGGTGCTGTCGGACGCGCAGAACCACGCCTCGATGATCGCCGGCATCCGCAACAGCCGCGCCGAAAAATTCGTCTTTCGCCACAACAGCCCCGACCACCTCGGCGACCTGCTCGCCGGCATCGGCGCCGAGCGGCCAAAGCTCGTGTGCTTTGAATCGGTCTATTCGATGGACGGCGACATCGCGCCGATCGAGGCGCTGTGCGACACCGCCGAGCGGTTCGGGGCGATGACCTACCTCGACGAGGTCCACGCGGTCGGGCTCTACGGCGCGCGCGGCGGCGGCATTGCCGAGCGCGACGGCGTCATGCACCGCCCGACGGTGATCCAGGGGACGCTCGGCAAGGCGTTCGGGGTGATGGGCGGCTATGTCGCGGGCTCGGCGGCACTCGTCGACTTTATCCGCAGCCACGCGCCGGGGTTCATCTTCACGACCTCGCTGCCGCCGGCACTGGCGGCGGGGGCGCTCGCCAGCATCCGGCACCTGAAAGCGAGCCAGCTCGAGCGCGACCACCACCAGGAGCGCGCCGCGCTGCTCAAGCGTCGCCTGGCCGAGGCGCGGCTGCCGGTGATGCCGTCGCCGAGCCACATCGTCCCGGTCATGGTCGGCGACGCCGAATTGTGCAAGGCCGCCTCGGATATGTTGCTGCAGCGCCATCGCATCTATGTGCAGCCGATCAACTACCCGACTGTGCCGCGCGGCAAGGAGCGGCTGCGGCTGACGCCGACGCCGTTGCACAGCGACGCCGACATCGCGGCGCTGGTCGAAGGCCTCGCCGATGCCTGGGCCCGCCTCGCCCTGCCCCACGCCGCTTGACCGCCCCTGGCGGGCGGCGGCCCGCGAGCTTCCAAATTCGCCCGGTTGAGCCGAGCGCCGCCGCCGATAGCGGGTTGCCGATCGACCGGCCAGCCCCGATCTTTCCGCTGTCGGCTGGACAAGGAGACAAGCACATTATGGCTGTGATGCTCTCGAAAACCTATGACGCGCTTGTTTCTTCCGGCGCGCCGGAAGAAAAGGCACGCGCTGCAGCCGAGGGGCTGGCCGCTTATGAAAACGCGATTTGGCAAGATTGAGACTGATATTGCCGTGATCAAATGGCTGCTGGGCGTCGTGATCGCCGGTGTCGCCTCTCTGGTTATCAAAGCATTCGTCTGATGCGAGCGTGGATGTCCCGGCACACCCTTGTCGCGGGCCGAGCGCCGACGGCAACCCGACCATCGACGGCGGTATTATGCCTTAGGCAAATCCAACGATGGCTTCATTGAGGCGGCCGCGTCAGCGCGTCCATTTGACGGCAAGATTGAACGAAAACCGATCGCTCTGGCGGGCGTCGACGATCCCGGTGTTGACCGAGCCGACGAGGTGCCAGGCGTCGCTGAAATCATAGAGCGCCGCGAGCCCGACCGCCGCGCGGGGCCGGCCGCCAACCGTATCGGGCGTCTCGCCGAACACTTCGCCGCCCAGCGCCAGCTTGTCGGCGACCTGGCGCTGCAATGCCCAGCCGTAGATCAGGAAATTCCGATTGCCGGCCCCGGGGTTGTTGGTGTACCCGCCGCCGCCGAAGGTGGTCCAAGCCCCGAAAGACTTTTGCATCCAGATCGGCACAAGCTCGGTCGTCGGCGCGCCGCGCGAAGCGGGGCCGACCGGGATGAAGACCTGGGGGAATATCGCCACCTGCGGCCGCCAGCCGTCTTGATCTTCCTGGATGAAGCGGTATTTGACGCCGCCGCCGAGGGGCGGCCACACCAGCCCGATCCCGCCCGGCCCAGGATTGGGGTTGAGCGGCAGATCCAAGGTCAGCTGGGTGTTCGCGAACGCGCCGTAATCGATCTCGACACCCGCGCCCGGATCGAAAGCCTGGCCGGACACCACTGTGCCTTGGGTATAAAGATAATTCTCGAAATGCCCGGTTTCGGTCGGTTCGGGGTCATCGGTCACGTAGGGCGGCCCGGCCGACGCGAGCCGCGGGATGGTCAGCAGGGCCACGAGAATCCAGCGCGTGCCGCCGACGTTGACTTGCTGTTTTGGGTGATGACGCGCCCGGGGCATGCGATTGCGTTTGAGAACCGCGCGAAGGCCCGCGCCGAAGGTGGAGAGACGGCGCTCGGCGCCGCCTAACGGCGCCGCCGGGCGCGAGTGGACGACCGGGCTCGGGTGGATGTCGCGCGCCGGGCTTGGTCAATCGGATTTTCCCGGCACGCTCGCCGGCCCACCCGCCTTAGCAGCCGCCTCAATAGATGTGCTGGCCGCCGTTGACCGAAATCTCGGTGCCGGTGACATAGGCCGCGTCGTCGCTGCACAGGAAAAAGATCGTGCCGGCGACATCGGACGGGACGCCGAGCCGGTGCAGCGGGATGCGCGGCAGCAGCACCGCGGTTTCGGGGGACAGCATCGCGGTCTCGATCTCACCCGGCGCCACTGCGTTGACGCGCACCCCGAGCCGGGCGAAGTCGGCGGCCATCTCGCGGGTCAGCGCCGACAACGCGGCTTTCGAGGTCGCATAGGCCGAGCCGGCGAACGGATGCACCTGATGACCGGCGATCGAGGTGACGTTGACGATCGCGCCGGTGCCGCGGCTCAGCGCCGAGGCAAAGGCGCGCGACAGGATCAGCGGCACAAAGAAATTCAGGTGAAACACCCGGTGCCACTCTTCGAGGTCGCCGTTGAGGATGCCGAGCCGCTCGCGGGTCGGCGACTTTGGCGAGACCCCGGCGTTGTTGACGAGCGCGTGCAGCGCGCCGTCGATGGAATCCATGGCTTCGGCGACAAAGCGCTTCAAATCGGCGGGCTCGCCGAGGTCGGCGGTGATGTGGTGACTCCAGTTCGGGTCGCGCTTGCATTCGGCGGGCACCGCGTCGCGCGAGCAGGTGATGACCCGCCAGCCGGCGTCGCTGAAGCGCTGCACCGTGGCATGCCCGATGCCGCGGCTGGCGCCGGTCAGCAAGAGGACCCTGCGCTCGTTGCTCATGACACGGCGACGCGGCGCGGAAAGCGCGAGCGCGGCTCCTCGATCCCCTCGGGATCCTGGTGGATGATGATCTCGGCGCTGGGATAAGCCGCGCGCAGCTTGGCCTCGACCTCGTCCGAAATCTCGTGCGCTCGGATCAGGCTCATCTCACCGTCCATTTCGATGTGAAGCTGGATAAAGGCGGTCGGCCCCGCGACACGCGTGCGCAGGTCGTGCGCCGCCGCAACCTCGGGATGCGACTGCGCGATCTCCCGGATCCGCTCGCGCTCGTCGTCCGGCAATTCCTGGTCCATCAGCTGGGTCAAGGACAGCCGCGCCAGCCCGAGCGCCGACCAGATGATCCACAGCCCGATCGCGGCGCCGAACAGCGGGTCGAGGATGGGCAGGCCGAAGAACCCGCCGAGCACGAGGGCGGCGATGACGCTGGCGTTCAGGATCACGTCGCCGCGGTAGTGCAGCTCGTCGGCGCTGATCGCGATCGACCCGGTGCGGCGCACGACGTGACGCTGGTAGGCGACAAGCGCCACCGTGACCATGATCGAGAACACCATGACCGCGACGCCGAGCGGCGGGTTGTGGACGGCGGCCGGCTGGAGCAGCCGGCGCACCGCCTCGGCGAGCAGCAGCAGGGCGCTGCCGGTGATGAACGCCGACTGGCCGAGCACCGCCAACGGCTCCGCCTTGCCGTGGCCAAAGCGGTGCTCGCGGTCGGCGGGGGTCAGCGCATGGCGCACCGCCAGCAGGTTGACCGCCGCGGCCGCGGCGTCGAGCATCGAGTCGACAACGCTCGACAACAGCGCGACCGAGCCGGTGTCGAGCCAAGCCGCGAGCTTTACCGCGACGAGCAGCAATGCGAGCGCGACCGAGGCGTAGGTCGCCCGCCGCCGCAGCCGGTCGGCCTCGGGCCCGTGGATTACGGAAAGAGCCGCTCGCGCCGCCATCCGCCGCCCTCGCGAACAAACAACCAACGGTCGTGCAGGCGCGAGGGTCGCTCTTGCCAGAACTCGACCCGCCGCGGCGCGACGCGAAAGCCCGACCAGAAGGACGGCCGCGGCACCTCGTCGTCGCCGAACCGCCGGGCAAGCTTCTCGACCTGCGCTTCGAGCACGGCTCGGCTGGGAAGCGGCCGCGACTGCTGCGAGGCCCACGCGCCGATCCGGCTGTCGCGCGCCCGGCTGGCGAAGTAGGCGTCGGCCTCGTCCGCCGAGACCGCCGCGACCGGACCCTCGACCCGCACCTGGCGGCGCAGCGACTTCCACAAAAAGCATAGCGCCGCCTGCGGGTTGCCGGCCAGCTCCTCGGATTTGCGGCTTTCGAGGTTGGTGTAAAAGACAAACCCGCGCTCATCAAATCCTTTCAGCAGCACGGCGCGCGCCGCCGGGGCGCCGCCCCGCGTCGCGGTCGCCAGGATCACCGCGTTGGCGTCCTCCTCGGCGGCGGCGGCGGCGGCGAACCAGCGCGCGAAGGCCGGGAACGGTTCGGCGTCGACGACCTCGTCCATGCTTTGCTTCCCTACCGCCTATTGCGAGCCGATTTTTTCGCGGAGCGGATCGGCCGGGTTCGGCCAGCCCTGCCGCCGCCTAGCCCCGCCCCCGGCCTCGCCGACCAACGCGCCAATCGTCAGTTGCATCGCCCCCGCCTCCGCCCGGACGATCCGCTCGATCGCCGGCTTGATCTGCTGTTGCCACGGCGTCGACGCCGCCCCCAGCCAGCTGCCGGCAAACGGCAGATGCAGCGCGTCATAGAGGTCGCGCAAGGTCGCGGTCTCCGGGTTCCACGCCAGCACCCAGCTGCCCTCCTGCGTATGCGCCACAAATCCGGCGGCGGCGAGCGGTTTCATGTGCTCGTCGATGACCGTCGTCGCGACCCCGAGCTCGGCGGCGAGCGCCTGGGTCGTCCGCAGCTCCCCCGAGCGCTGCGCCCGCGTCAGCACGGCGATCAGCGCGAGGCTCAGCCCGATCTGCACCCCGCCGAACGAGCTCATTCCGATCCGCTCGTCGATGCGCCAGTGCGGCACGGCCGCGGCAACCTCGGCACCAAGCAGCACCGCCATCCACGAAATGTACATCCACAGCAGAAATATCGGGATCGCCGCGAGCGCCCCGTACACCGTCTGGTAATAGGACATGGCGCCGATGTAGATCGTAAAGCCGACCTTCAGGATCTCGATCGCGACGGTGGCGACGAGCGCGCCGAGCGCGGCGTCGCGCCAGCGCACCGCGCCGTTGGGGATCAGCCAATACAGCAAGGTCAGCGCGACGAGCTCGAGGAGCGCCGGCACGGTGCGCGCGGCGCCGTGCAGCCAGCCGCTCTCCAGCCACTGAAACGCCTCCTGGCTGAACCCGGCCCGGCGCGCGGCGATCTCGAAATAGGTCGACAATGACAGGCTGAGCCCCACCAGTAGCGGCCCCAGCGTGATCAAGGTCCAGTAGGCGAGCACCCGCTGCCCCCACGGGCGTGGTGCGGTCACCCGCCAGATCAGGTTGAGCTGGTCCTCGACCGTGACCAGGAGCAGCACCCCGGTGGCGGCGATGCCGATGACCCCGATCGCCGTCGTTTGTGCCGCCGAATTGGCAAAGGCGCGGAACCACCACCCCGCCTGCTCGCCGATCGACGGTATGAAGAACTTGAAGACGAGGCTCAGGATCTGGTCATGAAGCTGGCTGAAGATCGGGAACACCGACAGCGAGCCGAGCGCGATGGCGGCGAGCGGGACGAGCGACACGAGCGCCGTATAGCTCAGCGCCCCGGAGGCGGCAAAGCAGCCGTCGGAGTTGAACCGGCGCAGCGAATAGAGCGAAAAGGCGGCAGCCGTCGCCGCAGAGGCCCGCAATGCCTCGGCGCGGTCGCGCACCTGGTGCTTTTCGGCGTTAGTCGACATTCCACAACCTTGCACGATCCCGATCTGGTAAACAGGCCCATGCGCGCAATTATCCGCGCCGCTGCCGCCGCGCCGTCGATCGTGTTCGGGGGGCGGCCGCCATTGGCCCTCCTCCGCACCCCGGCCATTGGCCCTCTTCTGCACCTTTGTATAGGATGACCCGCGAAGCGAGAACGGGGATGACCATGCCGCTGATGGCGGGTAAACGCGGGCTTATAATGGGTGTCGCCAACGAGCGCTCGATCGCCTGGGGCATCGCCAAGGCGCTCGCCGAAGAAGGCGCAGCGCTCGCCTTTACCTATCAGGGCGAGGCGCTCGGCAAGCGGGTGCGGCCGCTGGCGCAAAGCCTTGACAGCGACTTTGTCGTCGAGGCCGACGTCGGCTCCGAGGAAAACCTCGATTCGCTGTTTGATGAATTGGCGCGGCGGTGGCGGCGGCTCGACTTTGTCGTCCATGCGATCGCTTTTGCCGACAAGGACGAGCTTAAGGGGAAATACGTGCAGACGACGCGGTCCAACTTTCTGCGCAGCCTGGAAATCTCGTGCTACTCGTTCACCGATGTCTGCCGCCGCGCGGCGCCGCTGATGGACGAGGGCGGCAGCCTGTTGACGCTGACCTATTCGGGAGCGGAGCGGGTGATGCCGCATTATAATGTGATGGGGGTCGCGAAGGCGGCGCTCGAGGCCAGCGTGCGCTATCTCGCGGTCGACCTCGGCGGCGACAACATCCGCGTCAACGCGATCTCGGCCGGGCCGATCAAGACCTTGGCCGCCTCCGGCATCGGGGATTTTCGCTACATCCTGAAATGGAATCAGCTGAACTCGCCGCTCAAACGCAACGTCACGATCGAGGATGTCGGCGGCGCCGCCCTCTACTTGTTGAGCAGCCTGTCGGCCGGGGTCAGCGGCGAGATCCACCACGTCGACTGCGGCTATCACGTGGTTGGCATGAAGGCCGTCGACGCCCCCGACATCTCGGTCGTGTGACGGGCGTGATGTCTTTCACCGATTATATCGTCACCCCCGCGCAAGCGGGGGTCCAGGGCGGCAGACGAAGCGTCATCGTCCCTGGATTCCCGCTTGCGCGGGAATGACGGCACCAGCCGATCGGTCGCAAAAGCAATGGCAGGCAACTCGTTTGGGACGTTGTTCCGCTTTACCACCTGGGGTGAAAGCCACGGGCCGGCGATCGGCGTCGTCGTCGACGGCGCGCCGCCGCGCTTGGCCCTCGCCGAGCCCGACATCCAGCGCTGGCTCGACAAGCGCAAGCCCGGCCAGTCGCGGTTTACGACGCAGCGGCGCGAGGAGGACCTTGTCCGCATCCTGAGCGGCGTTTTCGACGGGGTGACCACCGGCACCCCGATCCAGCTGTTGATCGAGAACACCGACCAGCGGTCGCGGGACTACCGCAACATCGCCGACCGGTTTCGCCCCGGCCACGCCGACTACACCTATTGGAAAAAGTACGGGGTGCGCGACTACCGCGGCGGCGGCCGCGCCTCGGCGCGCGAGACCGCCTCGCGGGTGGCGGCGGGGGCGGTGGCGCGGGCCATCCTCGGCCCCGATGTCGCGATCCGCGGGGCGCTCGTGCAGATCGGGCCCTACGCGATCGACCGCGCCCAGTGGGATTGGCGGGCGGTCGAGGAGAACCCGTTCTGGTGCCCGGACGCGGCGACAGCACTCGCCTGGGCGGATTACCTCGACAGCGTGCGCAAAGCCGGGTCGTCGGCCGGTGCAGTGATCGAAATCGTCGCGAGCGGCGTCCCGCCCGGGCTCGGCGAGCCGGTCTACGACAAGCTCGACGGCGACCTTGCCCGCGCGCTGATGACGATCAACGCGGTCAAGGGGGTCGAGATCGGCGCCGGTTTTGGCGCCGCGGCACTCCGGGGCGAGGACAACGCCGACGAGATGCGGATGGCGGATGGGAAGGTCGTGTTCTTGTCGAACAACGCCGGCGGCATTCTCGGCGGCATCTCGACCGGGCAGGACATCGTGGCGCGGTTCGCGGTCAAGCCAACGAGCTCGATCCTGACCCCGATGCGCACCGTCGACGTCGACGGCAACGAGGTCGTGATCGCGACCCACGGCCGCCACGACCCCTGCGTTGGCATCCGCGCCGTGCCGGTCGGCGAGGCGATGGTGGCTTGCGTGCTCGCCGACCACCTGCTGCGCCAGCGCGCGCTCGGTGGCGACGGCTGACCCATGCGCCGCCTGCTGGTCGGCTTTTTTGCCGGGATCGGGGTGGTTGCGGTCCTGCTCGTGATTGCCGCCGGCGTGGCGATCCTGCGGCTGCGGCCGAGCGCGCCGTCCCTCCCCGGCAACATCGTCCTGTCGGCGGACCTGACCCAAGGCCTCGCCGAAGGCCGCGGCGAGAGCGGCTGGCGGCGGCTGATCCTCGGGGCAAAGCCGACCCTGCGCGACTTTCTCGACGCGCTCGAAGCCGGCGGCAGCGACCCGCGGGTCAAAGGCATTCTCGCGCGCGTCGGCGATGACGAGATCGGGCTCGCCGAGGCCCAGCAGGTGCGCGACGCGGTCGCCACGTTTCGCGCCAAGGGTAAGTTCGCGATCGCCTTCGCCGACAGCTTTGGCGAGTTTGGGGCCGGGACCCGCCCGTACTATCTGTCGACCGCGTTCGACCAGATCTGGCTCCAGCCGATGGGCAGCCTCGGCCTGACCGGGCTCTATGCCGAGAGCATCTTTGTCAAAGGCACGCTCGACCTGTTGGGGATCGACCCCGAGTTCGACCATCGCGGGCAGTTCAAGACGGCGGCGAACGTCCTGACCGAAACCAAGATGACCCCGCCGGCGCGCGAGGAGGTCGAGGATCTCTTGACCTCGATCTCCGGACAGGTGGTGAACGGGATCGCCCAAGCGCGCAAGCTGTCGCCGGCGGCGGTGCGCGCCGCGATCGACCAGGCGCCGTTGCTTCCCGCCGAGGCGCTGCGGCAAAAGCTCGTCGACCGGCTCGGCTATCGCGACGAGGCGATTGCCGAGGCGCACAAACGGGCCGGCTCGGACGCCGAGATCGTCAGCCTCCCGACCTATCTCGACAGCGCCGGGCGGCCATATCGCCGGGGCGAGCGGATCGCGCTGATCTACGGTTCGGGGCTGATCGTCCGCGGCGGCGGGCCGCCCAACCCGCTTGCCGGGTCGGAAGAAATGGCGGCGAGCGACATGACGCGCGCCTTTCGCGACGCGGTGCGCGACCCCGAGGTGCGCGCGATCCTGTTCCGCATCGACAGCCCGGGCGGGTCGGTCGTCGCCTCCGAGACGATCTGGCACGATGTCGTCTTTGCGCGCGAGCGCGCGAAACCGGTGATCGTGTCGATGGGCGACGTGGCGGGCTCCGGCGGTTATTACGTCGCGGCACCCGCCGACAAAATCGTCGCCGAGCCGGCCACCTTGACCGGGTCGATCGGCGTCTTGGCGGGCAAGCTCGTCGTCGCCGATTTGTTGAAAAAGATCGGGGTGTCGACCGACGCGGTGCCGTTTGGCGCCAACTCGGCGATGTTCAGCGCCACCTCCGATTTTTCACCGCTCGCCCGGGCACGCCTGCAGGCGTTTTTGGACGCGACCTACCGCGGCTTTAAGGACCACGTCGCGGCCGGCCGCCACATGACCGCGGACGCGGTCGAGGCGGTGGCGCAGGGCCGGGTATGGTCGGGCGAGGAAGCGAAGGCGAATGGGCTCGTCGACGCGCTCGGCGGCTACGAGGTGGCGCTGCGCCTCGCCAAGGAGGCCGCCAACATCGCGCCCGATGCGCCGGTCCAGCTGACCGTCTTCCCGCGCGAGGAGGGGGTGGCGCAACTCCTCTACGACCGGCTGACCGGCAAAAAGCGCCAGAACGACGATGTCGGCGTGACGGCACTCGGGCGCGCGGTCGAGGCGGCGCAGCCGATCTGGCAACGCGTCGAGGCGGTGCTCGACAGCACCGGCTTTCTGGTGATGCCGCCCCTCACCCAGCCGCGTTAGCGGCCCCGGCCCATCCCCGCCCTGCCCTGTCGGAGGGCAGCGCCAGCGGCCCCCGAGCCCATGCCTGCCCGGTCGGGCGGCTGCCGGCCCCTCCCCGCCCGTCCCCGGCGTTAATGGAACAGAAACGCGCGGCGGGCAGTTTGCAAAATGCAAGCAGCCAACGATTTCGGCCTTCGGGTTTCTTCGCGCGCTGCACCAGGGGATTTCGGCCGCCGCGGAATGTTAGGGACAGCTATCTTTCGCCTCGTTGACCTTTGTACCCGCCGCGCCTGGTGGGTGGTCTTTTTGGCGATGGTGTTTGCTGGGTTTTGCGCGGTCTACGCGGTGCGCCACTTTGCGGTGACAACCGACACCACCGCCCTGTTTCCGCCAAACCTGCCGTGGGCGCAGCGCGCGTTTCAATACATGCGTGCGTTTCCGCAGCCCGACGTGATCGTCGTCATTGACGCGAAATCGCCCGAAGAGACCGACGAGGCCAGCGCCAAGCTGGTCGCCGCGCTGGCGTCCCGCAAAGACCTGTTCAAAACCGTCCGCCAACCGCAAGGCGGGGCGTTTTTCGAGCGGGACGGGCTGTTGTATCTGCCGACCGGCGAGGTGGCGCGGATGACGGGCGGCCTGTCCAAGGCCGGCCCGCTTATCGCAACATTGAGCGCCGACCCGAGCCTGCGCGGCGCCCTCAACGCGTTGTCGGACAGTGTCGCCGGCGTGCAAGGCGGCTACCTCCCGCTCGACGCCCTGGCCCGCCCGCTCGACATGGCGGCCGACACCGTCCAAGCCGGGCTTGCCGGCCGGCCGGCGGCATTTTCCTGGCAGGAGCTGGCGAGCGGCCATGCCCCCTCGGCCGACGAGCTGCAGCGCTTTGTCGAAGTCGAGCCGGTGCTCGACTACCACGCACTGCAGCCGGGGCGCAGGGCGACCGACGCGATCGTGGCGACGGCGCGCCAGCTGCGGCTCGAGCAGGACTATCAGGCGCGGGTGCGGCTGACCGGGCTGGTCCCGATCAACGACGACGGCTTTGCCAGCATAACCCAGAACGGCGTGCTCAATGCCGTGGTCTCGCTGTGCGCGGTCGGGCTCATCTTGTGGCTGGCGCTGCGCTCCGGCCGCATCATTTTCGCCGTGGTCGCCAGCATCGCCGCCGGGCTCGCGGTCTCCGCGGCGCTCGGCCTCCTGATGGTGGGTGCGCTCAACCTGATCTCAGTCGCGTTTCTGGTGCTGTTTATCGGGCTCGGCATCGATTTCGGCATTCAATTCAGCGTGCGCTACCGTGCCGAGCGGCATGATCTCGGCAGTCTGCGCGCGGCCCTGCGCAGCGCGGCGAGCAAGGCCGGGCCGCCCTTGGCGCTGGCGGCGGCCGCAACCGCGGTGGGGTTCGGGTCGTTTGTGCCGACCGACTATCGCGGCCTTTCCGAGCTCGGCGAGATCGCCGGCGCCGGGATGGTCGTCGCCTTTGTCGCCAGCATTACCCTGTTGCCGGCGCTTTTGGCGCTGCTGAAGCCGCCGCTCGAGCGGCGGCCGATGGGTTTTGCCGGTTTGGCCGCGGTCGACCGCTTTCTGGTGCGCCGGCGCTTTCCCGTCCTGGCCGTCACCGCGGTCGCGGTCGTCGCCGCCGCGCCGCTGCTCCTTTTCCTGCGCTTCGACTTCAACCCGCTCCACCTGCAAAACCCGAACGCGCCGGCGGTCGCGACCTTTCTCAAATTACGACGCAACCCGCAGATCGGGGCCAACGCGATCGAGATCATGACCCCGGGGCTCGACGCCGCCGATGCGCTGGCGCGGCGGCTGGCAGGTCTGCCGCAGGTTCAGCGGGCGTCGACATTGGACGCGCTGGTGCCGAGCGGCCAGGGCCGCAAGCTCCAACTGATCCGCGACGCGGCCGCCAAGATCGGCCCCTCGCTCCACCCGGCGACGGTCGAGCCCGCGCCGACCGACGCCCAGAATGTCGACGCCCTGACGGCGACGGCGGCGGACCTGGTGCATATTGCAGCCGGCCGTCACGGACCCGGCGCCGAGGCGGCGCGCCGCCTGTCGGCGCTGCTGACCAAGCTCGCCCACGCCGACGAGGCCGCGCGCGGGCGCGTGGCGAACGCGGTTGTCGAGCCGCTGCGCACCTCCCTCGCCGATTTGCGCCAGGCGCTGAGCCCGGCGCAAGTCGGGCGCGACACGATCCCGTCCGACCTCAAGCGGCAATGGGTGCTGCCCGACGGGCGGGCGCGGGTCGAGGTGCTGCCCAAGGGCGACCCCGACGACACCGCGGCAGTGCGAAACTTCGTCACCGCGGTGCTGGCGATCGCGCCCAACGCGACGGGGCCCGCGGTCTTGCTGTACGAGGCCGGCAACACCGTGGTGCGCGCCTTTGTCGAGGCCGGCATTTTCGCCCTCGGCGCGATCCTGTTGCTGCTGGCGGTCACGCTGCGCCGCGCGCGCGACGTGCTGCTGACCCTGTTGCCGCTGCTCGTCGCCGCGGTCGTCACATTGGAAGTGTCGGTGGCGCTCGGGCTGAAGCTGAACTTTGCCAACATCATCGCGTTGCCGCTGTTGCTCGGCGTTGGCGTCGCCTTCAAGATCTATTACGTAATGGCGTGGCGCAGCGGAAAGACCGCGCTGGTGCAGTCGACCCTGACCCGCGCGGTGGTCTTTAGCGCGATGACGACCGGAACCGCCTTTGGCAGCTTGTGGATGTCGAGCGACCCGGGGACCTCCAGCATGGGCGAGCTGATGGCGTTGGCGCTCGTCTGCACGATGGCGGCGGCGGTGCTGTTCCAGCCGGCGCTGATGGGGCCGCCGCGCCGACAGCCCGACTGGGCCGGCCCGCGGCGGCCGCTTCCCGAGCCGGTCGCGAGCGTCGTGCGCGAGCCGGCCGCGCGCGAGCCGGCGCCTGCTCTTTACCTCGGCGCGCGCGGTCGTTCCGCCGGCCGTCGGGAGCAGCCGGCCGAACACGAATTCGAGCGATGAGCGAGGCCGCGGGCTCCGGGCGGCGTCAGTCGCCCGCGAGCTTGGCGCTCGACAATCTGCGGGCCTATGTGATCCTGCTGGTGCTCGCGTTTCATTCGTCGCTCGCCTACCTCGCCTTTCTGCCGGCCCGTCCATTCGCTTTCGACAGCCCGCCATTCCAGTGGCGCGCCTTTCCGATCGTCGATGCCCATCGCTCGATCGCGCTGGAGCTGTTCTGCGCATGGCAGGACGTTTTCCTGATGACCTTGTTCTTCTTCCTGTCCGGGCTGTTCGTCTGGCCGAGCCTGCAACGAAAAGGCATCCCGGACTTTATTGCCGACCGGATGCGCCGGCTGGCCCTGCCGTTCGCGCTGAGCGTGGCACTGCTGATGCCGGTGGCCCAGTACCCGACCTATCTGCAGACCGCGGCATCGCCCGGCGTCGCGGATTATCTGCGGCACTTTCTGGCATTGCCGTTTTGGCCGTGCGGCCCGATGTGGTTCTTGTGGCTGCTGCTGTGCGCCGATTTGGTCGCCGTCGGGCTGCATGCGGTGGCGCCGCGCTGGGGTGAATGGCTGGCCCGCCTGTCGAGCGCGGCTGGTGCGCGGCCCATTCGGTATTTCGCGTGGCTCTTGGCGGCGTCCGCCGTGGCGTACGTGCCATTGGCGCTCGCCTTTACGACAGAGGCGTGGGGCCAGTTCGGCCCGTTCTCGTTCCAGTTGAGCCGGCCACTGCATTACGCCCTTTATTTTTTCGCCGGCGCCGGCCTCGGCGCCTATGGCATCGAGCGTGGGCTCTTCGCGCCTAGCGGACTGAGCGCGCGGTGGCGCATTTGGCTCGGGCTGGCGGTCGGCTCGTTCGCCTTGTGGCTGGCGTTGACCGCGCTGGTCGTCACAGCGCACGGCGCGGCTTCTCTTCCGCTGCAGGTCATGGACGCTCTGAGTTTCGTGCTTGCCTGCCTGTGCAACTGCTTTGGCGTGCTGGCGGCGGCCTTGCGCTTTGCCGCGCGGCGGCGGGCCTGGCTCGACGAATTGAAGCAGGACGCTTACGGGATGTACCTCGTTCACTATCTCTTTGTGATTTGGCTGCAATACGCCTTGTTGCCGGCGGCAATGCCGGCGGTCGCGAAGGCGCTCGCGGTGTTTGCCGGCACGCTCGCGCTGAGCTGGGGAACCACCGCGGCCTGTCGCCGGCTGCCGGCGCGCTTCGCGCTCATCGGGCGGGACCGGCGGGTTGCGGCGGGGCCGTCGTGACCGCGGTGCGCTCGCGGGCAAACGCGCCGACCCGCGCGATGGCGCGGCGCGCCTCGGGCATCACCGTGGCGAACAGGTGCCACACATGCGGCATGCGCGGCCACACCTCCAGCGCGACCTCGCACCCCGCGGCGCGCAGCCGCTGGGCCATGCCGGTCGCGTCGTCGAGCAGGACCTCGTCGCTGCCGACCTGGATCAGTGCCGGCGGCAGCCCGGTCAGGTCGCCGTAGAGCGGCGAGGCGTACGGGTGCCGGGGATCGGCGCCGGCGAGATAGCACGCCGCGATCGGCGGGATCCCGTTCGCATCGAGAAACGGGTCGGCGACCAGGTTTCGGCGCAGCGAGGCCCCGGTCAGCGCCAGGTCGGTCCACGGCGACAATGCCGCCACTGCCGCCGGCAACGGCAGCCGGCCCTCGTCGCGGCAGCGCAGCAGCAGCGCAAAGGCGAGCCCGCCGCCCGCCGAGTCGCCGACGACCGTCAGCCGGCATGGGTCGGCCCCCTCGCTCAGCAGCCATCCGTACGCCGCCAGCGCGTCGTCGAGCGCCGCCGGAAACGGATGCTCCGGGGCGAGCCGGTAGTCGACCGCCAACAGCCGCGCGCCGGCCGCGCTCGCCAGCCGCCACGTCAAATGGCGGTAGAGCGCCGGGGAGCCGATCACATAGCCGCCGCCATGCAGGTAGAGGATGTGGCGGCCGGGCTCGGCGGCCGGGGCCACCACCCACTCCGCCGCGACCCCGCCGGCGTCGACCGCGATGCGCCTGATCTGCGGCGGCGGATTGGGCACCCAGCGCGCCGCGGCCACCGCACGCCGACGGCGCTCCTCGAGGCTCGCCTCCGGACCGGGCTTGCCCTTCAGGAGGCACCGCGTCCCCAGCCGCAATATTTCAGCCCGCAGGCTCATGGTCGCCGCAACACTTGTCGCAAAGAACCGCACATACCACAGGCGCGGCCGTCATCGCCGCGACATCGTGACGACGACGGCGAGCCGGAGGCCGCGAGGTACTAACGGTGGGCGAGCGGCGCGCGGCTCCCGATGCGTCCCTGCCGCCGCGCCGGCGAACGGAAACCGCCTCGTCGTGCCGGGTTTGGCTCCGACCTCAGCCCGCCGCCGCGGCGCGCATCTCGCCCGCCACCCGCACCCGCACCCGCAGCGCGTTCCCCGGAAGATAGGCGAGCGGCATGTCCTCGACATCGACGGTCCCGAGGGTTTCGGGGTCGGCGCCGGCGGCGACCGCGCGGGCACGGGCCTGCGCCTCGGCCATGGCGATCGCCGCGCCGCGGTCGAGGTCGCGGTAGATCTGATCGGTCTCGCCGCTGACCTGCGCGATCGCGGCACCGACCGCGTTGGCATGCTCGCCGTGCGCGACCCGGATCACGCGCGAAACCCCGGCGAGCCGGTCGGGGACGAGAAACGCGCCGCCGCCGACCGCGACGAGCGGCATGTCGCCGGCCTCGGTCTTGATGCGGTCGACCGCGTCCTCGATCCGCTCGCGCGCGCTCGCCAGCACGGCCAGCACGAAGTCGCACGGCAAGCCCGCGACCCGGCCCTTGTCGCCGATCTCGGCGACGCCGGCCGCGACCGCGGCGTCGGTCGCGGTCATCATGCCGCCGCCAAAAACCAGCGCGTCCTCCGTCAGCCGGTAGCCGACACTGCGCGGCCCGACCGTCAGCGGCTCGCGCGCGACGACGCTGCCGCCGCCGAGCCCGATCGACAGCAGGTCGGGCATGCGGAACAACGTGCGCACCCCGCCCACCTCGACGACCGAGTTGGCCTCGCGCGGAAAGCCGCGGGTGAGCTGGCCGACATCGGTCGAGGTGCCGCCGACGTCGACGACGATCGCGTCGCCGAGCCCCGACAGGAACGCAGCACCGCGCATCGAATTGGTCGGGCCCGATGCGAAGGTCACGACCGGCAGCGCCGTTGCCGCCGCGGCTTCCATGACCGTGCCGTCGTTCTGGGTCAGATAAAGCGGTGCCTCGATCCCGCTCGCCGCGATCGCCTCGGTGAACCCGGCCACGGTTCGCCTTGCGAGCCCGACCAGCGCGGCGTTCAGCAAGGCCGCGTTCTCGCGCTCGAGGAGGCCGATGCGGCCGAGGTCGCGCGACAAGGTGACGGCGACGCTGGGGCATTCCTCGGCGAGGATCGCCGCCGCCCGCTCCTCGCACGTAGGGTCGACCGGCGAGAAGATCGCGGCGACCGCGACGGCGCCGATGCCGCTGTCGCGGATTTGCCGCGCCGCCCGCCGCATGCCGGCCTCGTCGAACGGCACGATCGGGCGGCCGTCGTAGTCGTGGCCGCCTTCGAGCATGAAGACTTGGCCGCGCACGCAGTCGGCGAGATCCGGCGGCCAGTCGCAAAACGGCGGCAACGAGGCCGCCGCCGGCAACCCGATGCGCACCGCCGCGACCCGGCCGAGCCCCTGGCGCTGCACCACCGCGTTGACAAAATGCGTCGTCCCGACCACGACGCCGGCGATCTTGCCGCGCGCCACCTCGGGATCGCGGGCGAGCAGCGCCAGCGCGGCGACGATGCCGCCCGTCACGTCCGCGGTCGTCGGCGTCTTGACCGCATGCACGACAGCGCCGCCCTCGACGAGCACCGCGTCGGTGTTCGTCCCGCCGACATCGATGCCGATCCGCCGCATCTCACTCATTTGACCCCTTAAAATAGATCGTGACCCCAAGAATCCGCCTACATTGATTCGTGGTCCGTTCCTTGTGAGCAGGGACACATACCATAGTCCGCAGCCCGCTGCGGACTGCGGCATCCGCCCCGAGCGACCCAGATTAACAGGTCATCACTCGGCTCTCGAAGACCGAGCGGAAGTCGAGGTCGTAGCCGAAGGCGCGCGGGCCGACGTGTTCCAGGCCTTTGGGCGTGAGGAACACCGGAGGGGCGGGCAATGCCACGACTGTGACGCGGCGGCCGTAGCGGATCGTCTCGGTGCCGCAGGCCTCGCCCGACACGCTGTCGAGCACGCAGATCAGGTCGGGCGACATCGCGACCGGCGCCCGGCTTGAGCTATCGGCGCGCCACGCCACGACCCATTCGTTCTGAAACGCGATTTCGAGCCGCGACCCGCGGTCGTCGTCGAGTCCCTCGACCACGGCGCGGCCGCGCAAGAAGCCCTCGGTCGTGCGCCGGGCGACATCGACGACCTTGCCGCGGAACAAGAGCTTGCCCTGCGCCTCGTCGAGGATCGCCGCGACCGGGTCCTCGTGCCGGCGCTGTGCCTCGCGCACCCGGCGGCCGATGCCGATGGCCTTTGTCACGGTGAAGTGGATGCCCCATTCCTTGACCTCGCGGCCGGTGCGCGGCGCTTTGCAGGTCGAGGCGATCGACCCCATCTCGACGCAGATCTTGCGGCTCGCGCGCTCCATCCATTTCCAGTCCGGGACCTTGGTCACGACCGCCTCGATCCCGCGCGGGTCGTAGAGCGCGCACGGGTAGGGCCGCAGCCCGCCGACCGCGACGCTGGTCATCTGCGCCTCGGGGTAGGCGCGGCCCATCGTGTCGGCGTCGACCACCGGCAGCCCCAGATGTGCCGCCGCCATCAACGGCTGGATGCCGTTGCCGCCGCCGATTTCGAGCGACATGACGGCGCCGAACTTTCGGCCGTGCAGCCCCTCCTGGATCTCGACCGCTCGGGCGACGTTGCGGCTGTCGGCGAGCCGCTCCTGCCCGACGAGCGGCGCCCCCATGTTGGAGACCACCGCCACCCATTCTTCGTCGGCAAGCGCCAGCGGCGACATCAGCCGGACACGATGCCCCTCGGCATAGAGCCGGCGCATGTTCAAGAGACCGAGATAGGGGCTGCCGCCGCCGCCGGTGCCGAGGATCCAGGCGCCGACCGCCAGCGCCTCGATGTCGTCGAGGGCGAGAGGCTCGGCATTCATGTCGGTGGTCCCATGTGGCGACGAGATTGCTTCGCCATGCTCGCAATGACAACATCGTTGCCGTCAGGTAGCCTCTGCGCGGCGGGACTAAGCTATCCTAGGAGGGAATGATGGACGGCATCTCGATCGACTGCACCGCCGCCGGCGACCTGACCCGCGGCTTGGCGGGCGAGGCTTGCGCGCTCGCCTACGAGGCGCTGCCCGAGCCGGTGCGCGAGGTGGCGCGGCAATGCGTGCTCGACTATCTCGCTTGCGCCGTTGCCGGCGCCGGCGACCCGCTCGTCGGCATGTTGCTCGACGAGATGGCGGAAGCGGGCGGTGCCGGGCAGGCGAGCGTCGTCGCCCATGCGGCGCGGCTGCCGGCACTGGCGGCGGCATTGGTCAACGGTGCTGCCGGGCATGCGCTCGATTTCGACGACGTCAACATCGCGATGCCCGGGCATCCGTCGGTCGCGGTGTTGCCGGGGCTGCTGGCGCTCGCCGAGCTCAAGCGAAGCTCCGGGCGCGAGGTGCTGACCGCGTTTGTCGCCGGCTACGAGACCGCCTGTCGGCTCGGCGCGGCGCTCAGCCCCGGCCATTACGCGCTGGGCTTTCACTCGACCGCGACGATCGGCAGCTTTGGCGCCGCCGCGGCCTGCGCCCGGCTGATCGGCCTCGACGCCGCCGCGACCGCGACCGCCCTCGGCATTGCCGGGACCCAGGCGGCCGGGCTCAAGTCGCAGTTCGGCACGATGTGCAAGCCGTTCCACGCCGGCAAGGCGGCGCAGAACGGGCTGCTCGCGGCGCGGCTCGCGGCGCGCGGGTTTTCGAGCCGGCCCGACCTCGTCGAATGCGTGCAAGGGTTTGCGGCGACGCACGGCCCCGACTTTTCGCCCGAGGCGGCGCTCGCCGCACCGCCCGGCGGCTTTCATGTCCGGGCCAACCTCTTCAAATACCACGCGGCCTGCTATTTCACGCACGCGCCGATCGAATGCGCCCGCATTTTGCGCGGCCGCCACGCGGTGAGCGCGGACAACATCGCCGGGGTCACGTTGCGCATCGACGCCAGCACCGACCGGGTGTGCAACATCGCCGCCCCGACGGACGGGCTGCAGAGCAAGTTCAGCCTGCGCCAGACGGTGGCGATGGCGTTGGCCGGCGTCGACACGGCGAGCCTCGGCGCCTATGCAGAGGCAACGGCGCGCGACCCGGCGCTGGTGCGGCTGCGCGAGCGCATCGCGATCGATTTCCAGACCGGGTGGCCGCAAACCGTTGCCGAACTGGAGGTCGAGACGAACGACGGCGGCCGTGTCGTGGCGCGCCACGATTCGGGCATTCCGGCCGCCGACCTCGCCGAGCAGGGCCGGCGCCTCGCCGCCAAATTCGACAGCCTGGTCGCGCCGGTGCTGGGCGCAGCCCGCGCCCGCGAATTGCGCGAGACGATCGCCGGCCTCGACGATCTGGCCGACATCGGCGTTCTCGCCCGGTTGGCCGCCGGCTGACGGCACCCGACCTCGGGCCGCTCGACGTAAGTTTGCCGCAGCCTGCGTTGAACCGGCGCATGGCCCGTCGATCGCCCTCAACACCGCCTTCCGGGTTAAGCTGCTGCATCCGATCCAAAGCCGGCAATCGGCCGGATACCGATGAAGGATGGATCAGTCCCTGGGTCTGTGATCGTGGTTGAACACAGATCGTCCCGAGACTGGTCATAATGCACGGCGATGGTAAGTTGGTCGTAGGCTCGTCGAACTTAAGAGTGAGGTTCGAATGCCGCAGCCGCGTTTCGTGTTTGGGTCGCTGGTGCTGATTGCCGTTGCCCTCGGCGGCGGTGCCGCTGCTTTCGCCTACACGGCGGGATGGTTCTCGCCGCAGCGCCTCACGCCGAAGAAGATCGTGAATGCGCTGGCGCCGCCGACCGGCGCGGCGCTCGGCCATCGTCGGAACCATGCCAAAGGCATCTGCTTCACCGGCGTCTTCGAAGCGAACGGGGCCGGGTCGGTGCTCTCAAAGGCGCAGGTTTTCACCCGCGGCCAGTATCCTGCCCTCGGACGCTTCAATCTCGCCACGGCAGATCCCAACGCGCCCGATGCGACGGTCCGGGTGCGGGGCATCGGGTTGCGGATCTCGACGCCGGACGGGCAGCAATGGCGCAGCGCGATGATCGACCCGCCAGTCTTTCCGGTGTCGACGCCGCGAGCCTTTTACGAGCTGCTGCTCGCCTCGAAGAGTAAAGACCCGAACGCGATGAAGACATTCGCCGGCGCGCATCCCGAGATTGCGGCGTTCGGCGCCTGGGCCAAGAATGCCCCGTGGACCGGCAGTTACGCCGAAGAGCGGTTCAACAGTCTCGACAGCTTTGTTTTCACCGAGGGTTCCGGCGCGGAGCATACGGTGCGGTGGTCGCTGTTGCCGGCGGTGCAGCCGGTCGCGGTCTCGCCCGCTGACCTCGCGAAGCGCGGCCCCGATTTCCTCGAACAAGAGATCGCCGAGCGCGTCCGCGGCGGTCCGCAGCGCTGGACCATGGTGGTGACGATCGCCAACCCGGGCGATCCCACCGCGGATCCGAGCAAGGCCTGGCCAGAAGGTCGCCGCACCGTCGCGGTCGGCACGCTCGTTGTCCAGCAGGTAGAAGCCGAGCGGGACGGCCCGTGCCGCGACATCAACTTCGATCCGACCGTCCTGCCGTCCGGCATGAAGACATCGGACGACCCGTTCCCGGCAGCACGGTCGGCTGCCTATGCGAGGTCATACGACCTGCGCACGGCGGAGGCCAAGGACTATCCCCGCACCGCAACGGGCGCCAAGCCATGATCGGCGGCCACCAACGCTTCACCGCGATCCAGCGCCTGCTGCACTGGCTCATGGCGGTCTGCATCCTGGCCATGCTGTTCATCGGCGTCGGCATGGTGTCCACAATCATGCCGAAATACCTGACGCTCGTGTCGATCCACAAGCCGCTCGGCATGGCGATTCTGGCGCTGGCACTGATCCGCCTGGCGGTGCGCCTGCGCTACGGGACACCGCCGCTGCCGGCCGACTTGCCCGAGCCGATAAAGCTCGCGGCCCATCTGTCGCATTACGCGCTCTACGCCCTGATGATCGCCATGCCGCTGCTCGGCTGGGGGATGCTGTCGGCGGCCGCCTACCCGGTCGTGCTGTTCGGGGGCGTGCATCTTCCGATGATCCTGCCGCTGAGCGACAGCCTGCATACCCTGCTCTGGAACGCGCATTTCTACCTGGCTTTCGCGTTTTTCGGCCTGATCCTGATGCATGTCGCGGCGGCGCTCTTCCACGCGCTCGTCCGACGCGACGGCGTGTTCGAGGCAATGGCGTCGGTGTCGACCCACGACGAGGTCATGCCCGCCGAGTGACCGGCCGTGCTGGGAAGCGCAAGCACCGCTCACCCCCAAAGCGGGTCTTGGAGCCGTAGACAGCGCACGCCTGACCTTTCGAGCCGGTTTGATCCGGCTATTTGGTCGCGCCATTTAGTCGGTCTCGGATCTACGTCGCTCAGCCTCCGGAGAAGAAGAGACGCGGCAGCGGCGCGTTCTGGTCGTCGTCGGGGTGCATCGCGAAGGCGGTCAGGAGGGCGGCGGTCGCGGCGTAGTTGGCCATCAGCGCGACGAGGTCGACGAGCTGGCGCGGGCCGAACCGCGCCAGCGCGCGGGCGTAGGTTCGCGGTGAGACATCGCGGGCGGCGAAGATTTCGCGGGCGAGGTCGACGACGACCGCGTCCGCCTCGGCGAGCGCGGCGGTGGGGCCGCGCCAGCGGATCAAGTCGATAATTTCGGGTGCTACGCCCTCGGCGCGGGCGGCGGGCTCGTGGGCGGCCCATTCGAAATCACTGTCGTGCTCTCGCGCGGTCGCGAGGATCGCCAATTCGCGCACCCGCCCGCCGAGCCCCGCCTCGTAGCGCAGGTAGTGGTTGACCGGGCGCGAGCGGCGCGCCAGCTCGGGGCTGTGCAGTTGAATGCCGCCGGGGCCGCGCAGCCCGCGCAACGTGCCGCCGCCCGGGTCGGCGAGGCGGTCGTAAATTCGCTGCCCCTCCGCGTCGAGGTCGGCGCGGCATGGCAATGGCAGCCGGCACCCCGACGCGGGGTCGATGTCGTCGCCAGTCTCGCGAGTATCGGGAGCCCGGCGATGGTGCGCGACAAACAGCGCCGCGAGAGCCTCGCACCCGGTGCGGTCGGCGTCGTCGAAGCGCGCCGGCAGGGGGCTGTCGAGGTCGAGCACGCCCAGCACCGCGCCGTGCGCGACAAGCGGCACGACCAGTTCGGAGCGCGAGTTCGGGTCGCAGGCGATGTGACCGGGGAACGCGCGCACGTCGGGCACCAGCACCGAACAGCCGCGCGCGGCGGCGGCGCCGCACACGCCGTTGCCGATCGCGATCCGCACACAGGCGGGCTTGCCCTGGAACGGGCCGAGCACCAGCTCCGCCCCCCGACGGAAATAAAACCCGGCCCAGTTCAGGTCGGGCAGGCCGTGCCAGATCAGCGCGGCCATGTTGGCGGCGTTGGCGATCGGGTCGCGTTCGCCGTCGAGCAGGGCGCCGAGTTGTACGGCGAGGTCGCGGTAAAGCTGTGATTTAAGGTCCGGCATCCCGATTTCCGTCCTGCAACGACCCGGTTCGCTATATCCTGACAGAAACCCGGGATGCATGCGCAAAGAGGTTAGCGATGGACGACTACATCGATCCGGCCCTGCTCGGGCCCGAGGAGAAGTTCGCGGTCGGCCAGCCGGTGCCGCGCGCCGAGGACCCGGTCCTCTTGCGCGGCGAAGGGCATTACGCCGACGACGTGAGCCTTCCCGGCCAGGCCTACGCGGTCATGGTCAGGAGCCACATCGCGCACGGCATCATCCGCGGCATCGACACGGTGGAGGCGCGCGCGATGCCGGGCGTGCTTGCGGTCTACACCGCGGCCGAGCTGGCGCAGGGCGGGGTCGGCGCGTTGCCGGCGCGCCAGGTCATGAACAACCGCGACGGCACCCCGATGCTGACGCCGACCCATTACGCCCTGCCCTCGGACAAGGTCCGCCATGTCGGCGAGGCGGTCGCCGCGGTCGTCGCCGAGACCCAGGCGCAGGCCCGGGACGCCGCCGAATTGGTCACCCTCGACATCGACGCGTTGCCGGCGGTCACCGAGCCCGCCCTCGCCGACGCCCCCGAGGCACCCGTCCTCTATGACGAAGTGCCCGGCAATGTCGGTCTCGATTTCCATTTCGGCGACACTGAAAAGGTCGAGGCCGCCTTTGCCCAAGCGGCGCACGTCACGAAGCTGCGGCTGCGCAACAACCGCATCGTCGTCAACGCGATGGAGCCGCGCTCGGCGATCGCCGATTTCGACCCCGCGCGCCAGCATTGGACATTGCATGTCGGCTGCCAGGGCGTGTTCGGGTTTCGCAACTACGTCGCCGGCATCTTTGGCGTCGGCCGCGACAAGATGCGCATCCTGACCGAGCGGGTCGGCGGCTCGTTTGGCATGAAGCAGCCGACCTACCCCGAATACTACTGCATCCTGCACGCCGCGCGCGAATTGGGCCGGCCGGTCAAATGGACCGACGACCGCTCGGGCAGCTTTGTCTCCGACAGCCACGGCCGCGACGCCGACATGACCGCCGAGCTCGCGCTCGACAAGGACGGCCATTTTCTCGCGATCCGCCTCAACGGCCACGGCAACCTCGGCGCCGCCTACGGTGCCCCCGGCCCGTCGACGCGCAACGCGGTCCGCAACACGCTCGGGGTCTACAAGACGCCGCTGATCGAGGTCACGACCAAGTGCGTCTTCACCAACACGACGCCGGTCGGGGCATATCGGGGCGCCGGGCGCCCTGAGGCCAACTATTACATGGAGCGGCTGGTCGACGCGGCCGCGGCCGAGACCGGCATCGACCGGACGGAACTGCGCCGCAAGAACCACATCCCGCCCGAGGCGATGCCGTACAAGGCGCCGAACGGCACGACCTATGACAGCGGCGACTTCACCAACCTGTTCAACGAGGCGTTGCGGCTCGCCGACTGGGACGGCTTTGCCGCGCGCAAGGCCGAAAGCCGGGCCCACGGCAAACTGCGCGGGCACGGCATCAGCGACTATCTCGAATTGACCGGGCCGCCCGGCCGCGAGATGGGCGGCATCCGCTTTGAGGCGAACGGCGACGTGACCCTGATCACCGGCACCCTCGATTACGGCCAGGGGCACTGGTCGCCATTTGCGCAAGTGCTGGCGGCGCGGCTCGGCATCCCGTTCGGCCGGATCAAGCTGTTGCAGGGCGACAGCGACGAGCTGATCGCCGGCGGCGGCACCGGCGGCTCGAAATCGATGATGACGAGCGGAGTCGCGATCGTCGAAGCCGCCGACAAATGCATCGAGGCCGGCCGGCAGATCGCAGCACACGTGCTGGAGGC
>DATMLF010000183.1:0-20518 GCA_035570595.1 Allostellaceae bacterium | reverse complement strand
GACCTTGCTTGGCATTGCCCTGAACATGATTACCGACGCGGCGGACAAGGACGCCGCGCTCGGCCAAGCCGAGGCGGCGTTGCATCAATCGTTCAAACTGGCCGCCTTGGGGCACCGCGCCGCGGAGATAGCGCACGACTTCAATAATCTGCTCGCCGTGGTCGGCGGCCAACTCGAACTGATCAGAGAGCGAACCCAGGACAATCAGATCAAGCAGCTGGCCGATCGCGGGCTCAACACGGCGTTTCGCGGTGAAAAGCTGGTCCGGCAAATTCTGTCTTTTGCCCGGCGGCAGCCCCTCTGTCTCGATTTGATCGACGTTGAGAAAGCCGCGGACGACATCATCGACATGTTGCGTCAGATGGCCGGTTCGCTGAGCGTAAAAAAACGGATCGCCGATGATTTGTGGCCGTTGCGCGCCGACCAGGATCAATTGGTGCTGGCGATCCTCAACATTGCCAGCAACGCCAGAGATGCGATGCCAAACGGCGGCGTCCTGACGATCGATGTGCGCAACGCGGTTTTGCGGAACGGTCCCGACGATGGCGGGCTCAACGGCGACTTCGTCGCGATCGCGATTTCCGATACCGGTCCCGGGATGTCCGCCGCGACGCTGGCGCGCGCGTTCGAGCCGTTCTTTACGACAAAGCAGGACGGTCTCGGGACGGGCCTCGGCCTCAGCATGGTCGCCGGCTTTGCCAAGCAGTCGGGGGGAACCGCGCGCATAATCAGCGAAATCGGGCGCGGCACCGCGGTGACCATCTATCTTCCTAAAGCGGCGGCAGACTTTTCGAATTAACGCATTAGGGTTTGCTGCATCACGTTCGCGGGTATACTTGCGCGCCGGGCGGGCTCACCCGCGCCGTTGACTTAATGTTGAGGGGCGGCCTCTCGGAAAATACCCTTCGACGTGTCGCACCGGCGCGGAGGTTGAAATGAATTCCGTTACCACTGCGAGTTTTGATCCCGAGGCATTCTTAGCTAAAGCCGGCCGTGGCCACAGTATCATCGAATACAGCGATGCGGCGGTGGTGTTCGGCCAGGGAGACCCTGCCGACGCAGTGTTCTTTGTTCGAAATGGAAAGGTGAAGATTACAGTAATCTCGCGTCGCGGCAAAGAAGCTGTGGTGGGCATATTGGAGACCGGTAATTTCTTTGGCGAAGCCGTGCTGACCGGCCAACAAGTTCGGACCTCGATCGCCACGACAATAGGCAAGTGCCTGATCGTCCGGCTCTCCGCACCAGAAATGACCCGCGTGCTTAACGAGGAGCCGAGCTTCTCCGGGTTTTTTATCACCCATCTGCTGTCGCGCAACCTTCGGATCGAAGAGGATCTCGTCGATCACCTGTTCAATTCGAGTGAAAAGCGGTTGGCGCGGATGCTCTTGCTCCTGTCCAACTACGGCAAGGAGGGGAAGCCCATACCGGTCATCCCGGATGTCAGCCAGGAAATGCTCGCCGAGATGATCGGGACAACCCGTTCGCGGGTCAGCTTCTTTATGAACAAATTCCGCAAGTTGGGCTTCATCTCCTATAACGGAACGCTGGAGGTGCACTCTTCTCTGCTAAATGTCGTGCTCTACGATTAAATTAGTTGCCGAACAAAGCGCCAACTCCGCCGCCGTTCTTGAGGCAGCGCGTCGATGTTGCGTGGTTCGGCCTATCTGTCCTTACGCAGGGCCAGCCCATGATGTCGAACAGGCGGTCGGCGCGCGCATCGCTTCGCCCCGCATCGTACTGACAGAATGCTGTCAGCATGCCGCCGTTATCCTCCGCGGACAATCTCTCGAGAGCGGAGGAGCCGATGGCCTCGATTCACGTCGATCACGAAACCGCCGTCTGGACGCCCGGCACGCCATTCTACGGCCCGGCGGCGATTTACGAAGGCAGGGAAATCGTCCAGTTGAAGGTGCTGAGCGACCGCCGTGCCGAGGGCGGCGGCATCGCCTGGCTGGTCCGGTTCGCCCCGCCCGAGGGAAAGCTGATCAAGATTGTCGCGACCGCGATGTCGGACGAGCACGTCTTCAACCTCGAAGGCGGCCGCACGACGAAAAGCGGCCAGCCGGCGCGGTCGTCCGGGGGCTATTCGCTGAACCCCGAAGGCCAGCCGCACAGCGCCTTTATCGGCGCCGAGACCGTCAGTCTGGTGATCTACCGCGGCGAGCCCGACGAGATCGTCTCGATGGAGGTCGTCGACGCCGAGCCGCCGGCCGCGTAGCCGCGCCAAAGAGCGGGAGCCGGCGCCGCGTTCATTTGATCAGGTTGATCTGGTTCTCGCTCAGCGCGCGGATGAAGTCGGGGACCGAGTCGGCGTCGCCTTAGTGCAGGCTGAGGCCCGGCATGTAGGTCGGCGGGTCGAGCCCGACGCCCGAGAGGTGACCGAAAAACTTCGCGAGCATGCGGCGGTCGGTGCCGGGCAAGGGCGGCTTTAGGATCGCGGCGACGTTGGCGTGCAGATGCGCGATGTCGCCGGTGCCGAACAGCACGACGTCGACCCCGGGCTCGTGCCGCGCAAAGCGGTAGGCGGCCTCCGGCAGCGAGAGCGCGCCGTCATGGTCGGCGTGGACCAGAAAGCCGAGCGGGTTCGGCGCCTGGCCGAGCCAGCGCGCGATCTTGCCGGCCGCCGCGAGCTCGCGCAACTCGGCCTTCAGCCGCTGCGGCTTTGAGAAGATGTTGCGCACCGCGAACATGATCAAGGTGCCGACGCGGTTGGCCGAGCTGCGCGGGAACACCCGCTCGCGGGCGTTCTGGTGCATCATGTGGAATGCGACCATGATGGTGTCCCACACCCCCTCCTCGACCGCGTGCTGCGCCATGTCGTGCTCGGCGTCGCCGGAGCCGGCCTCGGTCACGCCGAGAAAGCGGATTTTCCCCTTGGCCTGCTGGTCGAGCAGCACGGGTGCGACGACCTCGCGCGCATGGGCGTAGCCGGCGGGTGCGACACCGTGCAGCTGGAACACGTCGACATAGTCGGTGCCGAGCTCCTTGAGCGAGTTGTCGAGGCTCGCGACCACCCGTGCGGCGTCCGACCGGCTGCTGCCGCGCGGCGTCCAAGCTTTTGTCGTGACCACGACCTGGTCGCGCGGCAGCTCCTTCAGCGCGCGGCCCAAGATTGCTTCGGTGCCGTAGATGCCGGCGGTGTCGAACAGGTTGACGCCGAGCGCAAACGCCTCGCGCACGAGCCTGACGGCGTCGGCCTCGCTCTTGCCGGTGCCGAGCCCGAGCCGGCTGAAGCCGCCGCAGCCGAGCCCGGCGACGCTGACCTTGAGCCCGGTCCGCCCGAGTGTCGTGTACTCCATCTCGCTGCCCCGTGGCCGCGCGTGTTGCTTTTCTCCTGTCTCTTCTAATGCAAAAAGCCGATCGACAGCCAGGGGATCGCGGCGACGATGATCAGCGCCACGACGAGCGCGCCGATATAGGGCCAGATCCGCCACAGTGCCGCGTCGGGCGAGATGCGGCCGATCGCGCAGGCGCCGTAGAACCCGACGCCAAACGGCGGCGCGAACAGCCCGATCCCCATCGCCAGGATCACGACCATTGCATAGTGGACCTCGTGCACGCCCAACGCCTTGGCGACCGGGAACAGCAACGGCCCGAACAGCACGATCGCCGGCAATCCTTCGAGCACGCTGCCGAGGATGATGAAGACGACGATCGAGATCGCGAGAAAGCCGCCGGTGCCGCCCGGTACGCGCGCCATGACCGTGACCAGCCACTGCGAAAACCCCGATTGGGTCAACGCCCACGCCATCGCCGTCGCGGTGCCGATGATCATCATGACCGCACCCGTCAAGGACAAGGTGTCGACCAGGATCGGGTAGATCCGCCGCCAGTTGAACTCGCGGTAGACGACGAGCCCCAGGAGTGCCGTGTAGACGACGCCGACCGTCGACACCTCGGTCGCGGTCGCGATGCCGCCGATCACCGCGGCGCGGATCACAAACGGCAGGGTCAGGCCGGGCACCGCGATGACAAAGGCGCGCAGGATCTGCTTTGCCGGCGGCCGCGCGCCGCCGCCCGTGTCGGCACGCCGCGAGCGGAACCAGGCGACGACGACCAATGCCAATGCCGCCACCGCCGCCGGCAACAGGCCGCCGGTAAACAGGGCCGCGATCGAGATGTTGGTCACCGAGCCGATCGTGATCAGCACCAGGCTCGGCGGGATCGTCTCGGACATGGCACTCGACGTCGCGAGCAGCGAGGCGAGCTCGCCCGGATGCGAGCCGCGGCGCTGCATCTCGGGGAACAGGATCGGCGCCACCGCCGCCATGTCGGCCGCCTTCGACCCCGATATGCCGGAGACCAGGTACATCGCGCCCAGAAGCACGTAGCTGAGGCCGCCCTTGACGTGGCCGATCAATGCCGCGAGGAAGTTCACCATGACCCGCGCGATGCCGGTCATCTCCAGCAGCAGGCCGAGAAACACGAACATCGGCACCGCGAGCAGCAGCAGGTTCGAGATGCCGTCGTCGATCCGGTTGACGACGATCGACAACGGCAGGCTCGTGGTCAGCGCCAGGTAGGAAAACGTCGCGATGCCGAAGGTAAAGGCGATCGGCACGCCGATGATCACGCACACCGCCACCAGCACGACAAAAAACAGCACCAGGCTGCCGTTGCCGATCGCCATCAGCAGCGGTTGCGCCAGCCACAGCCCGCCCGCGACCGCGCCGACCACGGCGAGCGCCAGCACAAGGCCGCGCCACGTCGCGGTTTCGAGGAGGCGCAGCAATGCGACGACCGCGAGAAGGCCCATGCCGACAAGCAGCGCCAGCACCCGGTAGCCGTCCGACAGCGGCAGGGTGATCAGCTCGGTCGACTCCTGCACTTGAAGGTACTGCGCGGCCGGCAGCAGGATTTCGAGGACAAAGGCGATGACGACGAGTGCCCCGACCGTGGCGAGCCATTGCCCGCGCGCGGGGCTCAGCGAGTTGACAAACGTCGTCAGCCGCATGTGCCCGTCGCGGCGAAACGCGACGACCGCACCCAACATCGCCAGCCACAGGAACAGAAAATTGGCGAGCTCGTCGGTCCACATCAGCGGGCTGTTGAAGACGTAGCGCGACACGACGCCGGCAAAGAGGATGCAGGTCTCGGCCAGCACCAGGGCCGCGCCGACCGCCTCGGCGAGGGTCCCGACCGCAAAGTCGACCTTCAGTGCCAGCCGCCGGACGCCGGCCCAGGGCGGGTCCGCGGCGACCGCGACCGCCCGGCGCAGGTCGGGCGCCTCGCTTGTCATGCGAGCGGGCCTACATACTGCTCGAGCAAGGCCCACGCCTTGTCGCCGGATTTCTTTTTCATGTCCGCGTAAAACCCGGCCTTGCGCAGCGCGTCCTGAAACGGCTGCTTGTCGGGGTTGTTGAAGACCATGCCCTTGCCTTCGAGCTTTTTCTGTTCCGCCGCGGTCATCACCTGCCAGTCGGCGCGTTCGAGCAGCGCCTTGGCGTTGAACTCCTTGTCGGCGAGCTGCTGCAGGTCGGATGGCAGGCGCTGCCACGCGGCGTTGCCGAACGACACATGGATGCCGGCCCAGACATGCCGGGTCAGGCTGCAATATTTCTGCACTTCATAGAGCTTGGCGGTGTCGATCAGCACCAGCGGGTTTTCCTGGCCGTCGACGACCCCGGTCTGCAACGCGCTGTACACCTCGCCAAAATTGATCGGCGTCGGCGAGGCGCCGAGATGTTGGAACAGCGCGATCAGGTAGGGCGCCACCGGCAGGCGGATCTTGAAGCCCTTCAAGTCTTCCGGCTTTTCGATCGGCTTGCTTTTGGTCGTGATGTTGCGGAAACCGTGGTCGTAGCAATTGTGCACGACGCGAAACCCGATCTGCCCGGCAATGCCGCGCAAATAGTTGCCGAGGTCGCCGTCCATCGCCCTCCAGATGTTGTCGTAATTGAGGAAGGCGTAGCCGACGCCGAACACGCCGCAGGCCGGGTTTTTCGGCGCCAACAGGTCGATCGGCAGATAGTACATTTCGAGCGCGCCGGCGATTGTCTGCGACAGCATCGCGGTATCCTGGCCGAGCACGCTGTTCGTGTAGAGCGTGATGTCGAGCCGGCCGTTGCTTTCTTCCTTGATCGCCTTCATCGCCTCGCGGCCGCGGATGCACATCGGATGCCCGTCGGGGAGTGCCGTGCCGCATTTGTAGACGAACTCGGCGGCGTTCGCCGGGCGCCGCAGGATTGCGGGAGCCACCATTCCCATCGCCGCCACCGCGGCGCCGGACAACAATCTTCTGCGCGGCACGTACATCGACACATCCTCATTCGCTTGTTTGACTTTCGCATCGCTGCCAGAGGTTGGGTCAAACACAGCGCGTGACCCTAAGCGACCCGAGCATTCTTAAACGTCACGGTTGGTTTTGTCCGACCGCTGTCAGGTCTGCGGAGCCTCACCTCACAGTCGTCGTGACCGGGCTCGTCCCGGTGATCCACGTCTTTCTTCGACCCCAATCCGGGCATGTGGATGGCCGGAAACAAGCCCGGCCATGACTCTCGAGTAAATCATTGTGATACCCGGTAAACGTGCAAAATAGGTTCTATTATATAGACAACAGTGACGAGCACAACGACAATCCGGGGAGCCCTTTCGAACCTTAGGCCAGGGTGCCGACGTACTTTTCGAGCAATGCCCAGGTCTCGTCCCCGGACTTCTTTTTCATTTCCGGGTAAAAGTCGGTTTTGCGCAGCGCGTCCTGAAACGGCTTTGGATCGGGCGAATTGAACACCATGCCCTTGCCGGTGAGGTTGGCGATTTCCTTTTTGGTCATGACCTGCCAGTCTGCGCGCTCCGCTAGCGCCTTTTCGTTAAAATGCTTCTCCGCCAGCTGCTGCAGGTCTGGAGGTAGCCGCTTCCACGCGATATTGCTGAACGAGATGTTGAGCCCGGCCCAGGTGTGGTTGGTCAGGCTGCAATATTTCTGCACCTCGTAAAGCTTGGCGGTGTCGATCAACACCAGCGGGTTTTCCTGACCGTCGACGACCCCGGTCTGCAACGCGCTGTAGACCTCAGAAAAGTTGATCGGCGTCGGCGACGCGCCGAGGTGCTGAAACAGCGAGATGTAATAGGGCGCCACCGGCAGGCGGATCTTGAAGCCTCTCAGATCCTCCGGGGTCCGGATCGGCTTGGTGCGGCTCGTGATCTCGCGAAAGCCGTGGTCGTAGCAATTGTGGACGACGTGAAAGCCGATCCCCTCGGCGATTCCGCGCAGATGGTCGCCGAGCTCGCCGTCCATCGCCTGCCACAGATGGTCGTAATTCAAAAACGCGTAGCCGACCCCGAAGATGCCGCAGGCCGGGTTCTTGGCCGCCAACAGGTCGAGCGGCAGCACGTACATTTCGAGCGCGCCGGCGATCGTCTGCGAGATCATCGCGGTGTCGCCGCCGAGCACGCTGTTCGTGTAGAGCGTGATGTCGAGCCGGCCGTTGCTGTCGTCCTTGATCGCCTTCATCGCCTCGCGCGCGCGGATCGCCATCGGATGGCCGTCGGGCAGCGAGCCGCCGCATTTGTAGTTGAACTCGGCGGCGTCGGCCGGCCAGCGCAGAACCGCCGCCGCCGTGAAACCCGCGCCGGCGCCGCGCAACAGGCTTCTGCGCGTCAAGGTCATCGCCATTCCCTCCCCTGTCGGCCGGCTTGCGGGGCCCGCGCCGGGCCGGAGCTTTCCGACTTTGGCGAAACCTGTCAACCGGCGCCCGCGGCGGGTCCGCCGCGCGTGACGCCGGCTGTCGAAATGTGAGAAACTGGCTGAGTGTGGCGGGATGCGGCATTCCGCATCGACCCGGCAGCCGATCCGGAGGGACAGGATGATCACCAAATTCACCACCGTTTACGCCGGCCATGTCGACCTGCCCGACCGCGGCCAGGACGCGACCCCGGCCAACGAGCGGCGCTATTCGAACGAGCACCTCGCCGGCGTCTTTGAAAAGACCGAAGCGATCGCGAAAACGATGGATCGGCTGGGGTACGAGACCTTGTGGCTCGCCGAGCACCATTTCCAGCACGAAGGCTACGAGTGCCTGCCCAACATCCTGATGGTTGCGGTGCACCTGGCGCATGTGACGAAGCAGCTCAAGATCGGCTGCGGCTTCAACATCGCGCCGATGTGGCACCCGCTGCGGCTCGCCGAGGATTTCGCCACCGCCGACATCCTGACCGGCGGGCGCACCGTGTTCGGGGTCGGGCGCGGCTATCACACCCGCGAGGTCGAGAGCCTCGGCGGGCCGATGCTCGACCAGAACGCCAACCGCGAAGTCTTCGAGGAGGGTGTCGAGGTCATCTTCAAGGCGTTCGACAACGAGTCGTTCTCGCACCAGGGCGCCCACTACACCCTGCCGCCGAACGTGCCCTACCGCGGCTATGAGCTGAAGGGACTGACCCTCGTCCCGCGGCCGATCCATCGCCCGGTCGAATGCTGGCAGCCGATCGTCAGCGCCAGCGCGCGCGGGCTCGACTTCATGGTCAAGCACGGCGTCAAGGGGGCGGTCGGCGGCGGCGCCGCGACGATGCAGGGCGGCCCGATCGTCGCCTACCAGGAGGCCGCCGCCCGCGCCGGCAAGCACCTGAAGCTCGGCGAGAACCTGCAGCTCGGCCTGCATTTCCACCTCGCCCGCACCCCCGAGCAAGCGGCCCGCGAGATCAAGCCGATCTACGAAGAGCATGTGAAGATGTTCGCACCCTTGGGCTTTGTCCCCGGGCTCACCCCGGCGCAGGTTGAGGCGGTCGGCCGCCGCGGCGGCTGGGACGCAGCCGGCGTGCCGCCCGTCGAGCATTTTATGAAATTGGGCTCGTGGTTCGCCGGCACCCCAGAGCAACTGATCGAACTGCTGAAGGGGTTCGAAGAAAAATACCCCGGCATGGAGCACATCAGCCTGTCGAGCCCGATCGGCACGCCGCAGGCGACGATGCTCGAGCAATTCCAATGGGTCGCCGAAGAGGTCATGCCGGCGTTCCGGCATTAGCGCCGGCGACCGCTGCGGCGGCCCCGCTGGACTGCCGCGGGGCTTGACCCGCCGTTCGGGGCTCGGCGCTCCGCCGCAGATGCCGGTCCAGCCGCGACGCCCCGGCTTGTCTGCGCCCGTCCGGTTCAGGTCGGCGAGGGCCCATTCCTTCCTGGATCGGGACCGTCTCGGTTTCCAAGGCGGTAATTTTCCCACTTGTCGTAGCGGCCCGAGGATGGGGGCCGGATCACGTCTGTTCGCGCGCGACCGACAACTCGGGGCTGCCGGCGCTATTCGCGCCACCGGCGCTCATGGGGCGCGGGTCAGGACCTTGCCCTGGTAGAGCACCGGGCCGGTCGCGACCCCGGTCGGCGAGCCTCCGGGCGGCTCGAGGCTGACCGCCAAGACCCCGCCCGGCTCCGGCAGTCGCGCGGCGCTCAAGATGACCGCGCCGCCCGATTGTTGCGGCAACAGGCCGAGCGAGCGCGGCGGCCCGCCGGCGATGCCCCACAGCTCGAACGCGTGCGGTTGCGGCTCGGCCGCGGGCGACACCGCGGAAACGCTGACCTCGCCCGGCTTTGGCCCGGTTACCGCGACCCATCCCGGGGCACCGCCGTGGCCGGCGAGCACCGCGACCACGCGCGGCGCCGGGGCCGGGCCGGCTGAGAGCACGATGTAGAGCACCAAGGCCGCCGTCGCCGCGGTGGCGGCAATCGCCAGCCCGCGCCAGAAGGCGAGCGCAGCGAACCACGCCGGCGCGGGACCCGGAACCGGCGCCAGTGGCTCGGGCGCGCCGCCGGAAATGCGTCCCTCGATCGCCTGCCACACCCGCGCCGGCGGCGGCTCCGCCGCGACCGTCGCGTCGAGCGGCGCCAGCCGGTCGGCCCACATGCCCGCGATCCGGGCCAACGCCGGGTCCGCCGCCATCAGCCGCTCGAAGCGCCGCCGTGCGCGCGCCGGCATCGTGCCGAGCACATATTCGGCGGCCAGCCGGTCGCGCAGCTCCGGGTTGTCGTACCTCATCCGTCGAGACACTTTTGCAAACGTTCGAGGCTGCGCCGCAGCCAGCTCTTGACGGTTCCGACCGGCACGCCGAGCCGCGCCGCCAGCTCCTCGCGGGTCAGGCCGTGGCAATAGGCGAGCAGCACGGCGCGGCGCGGCGCTTCGTCGAGCTCGTCGAGACAGCGCTGCAGCGCGCGCAATTCGGCGCCGATGTCGGCCGCGCCGGACGCGGTCATCGCCGCCAGCGCATCCTCGGGCGCCGGGCGGCTCTCCGGCCGCGCGCTGCTGCGCCGCAGCTGGTCGATCGCGCAATGACGCACGATCGTGGCAAGCCATCCCATCGGCGAGCCGCGCCCCGGTTCGTAGTCTCCCGCCCGTTGCCACGCCGCGACAAAGCTCTCCTGCAACGCCTCCTCGGCCCATTCCCGCTGCCGCAGGATTCGCAGCGCGACGCCAAACAGTTTCGCCGAGGTCAGCCGATAGAGCTCGGCGAACGCCGCGCGGTCGCCGCGCGCGGTGGCGCGGATCAGCTGCTGGAGCCGCAATACCGCGGCTGGGGCGCTGGGCTCGCCCGAGTTCATCGATCGCGCGTTGGTGGCCGGGTCATTTGCCGAGACCGGCGGTGCGCCGGCGCCGATTTGAAACGAGCGAACGCCATCCCGTCACCCCGGCGGCATTAGCCGGCGCCCAGCATCACACCGCACGGCAGAACGCTCCATGCCGCACGCCGCACCGCGCCCACTTGGATGGTCACGTCAGTAGCCGAGGTTTTGAAAGCTTTGCGGGGCGGGGCTGACGACGATGTTGCCCTGCGGCTCCACCTCGAGCACGGCAAGCCCGCGCTGCACGAGACCGTCGGGCGTGAAGCGGAACAGCCCGTCGACGCCGCTGAACCCGTTCGGGTTGAGGATCGCTTCCCGCGAGAAGGGCGGGCCGCTTTTGCCGCTCGCCAAGGCCGAGGCAAGGGCGGCGGCGTCGTAGCCGAGCGAGGCGAGCCGCGGCGGCTCGCCGCCGTAGGCGGCGCGGTAGCGTTGCGCAAAGTCGCCCCGCGCCTCGGGCGGCGAGGCGGCGAACCAGCCGCCGTCGAGCGCCGGCTCACTGCCGATGTCGGGCACGTCCCACAACCCGCTGCCGAGCAGCCGCGTCGCCTTTGTGTCGAGCCCGGCGGCGGTCAGCTTGCGCGCGATCCCCTTGAGCTGGTCGCCGCCCTCGGGCAGCAGCAGAGCGTCGAAATCCGGCACCGCCGGCGGCGCCGCCCCGGGCTGGCCCGCTGCGGCCTGATCCGCTGCGGCTTGGTCGGGAGCGCCCGGCGCGGGGGTGCCCGGGCCGTAAGCGCCCGGTCCCGGCGGCGGCGCGGGGGAGGCACCCGGCAACAGCGCCGCGATCGCGGTCGAGGCGTCCCCGGCGCGCGGGTCAAAAAACACCGCCTTGGTCACCGCCGCCCCGCTCGCCGCCGCCGCGCCGCGCAGCGCGTCCACCATCAGATGGCCGTAAGGGGTGTTCGGCGCCAAGCTCGCAAACCGGCCGATCCCGCGCTGGCGGGCATAGGCGACCTCGCGCACCACCTCCTGGCGCGGCAGAAAGCCCATCAGGTAGGTGTTGCCGCCGGCGAGGTCGGTCACCGTCGAAAACGCGATGACGTTGACGTGGGCGTTGGCGGCGATCGGCTTGACCGCCTCGACCTCGCCCGCCAGCAGCGGCCCGATGATCAGCGCCACCCCGCCGGCGACCGCCGAGCGCGCGGCGTCGGCCGCACCCGAAGGCGTGCCCTTGGTGTCGCGCGGGACGAGGGTCAGCTGATTGCCGCCGGTCTCGAACAGCGCCATCTGTGCGGCGTCGAGGAGTGCTGCGCCGAGCGCCGCGTTGGGCCCCGAGAGCGGCACCAGGATGGCGACCTTGGCCGGCCCGGCCGGCGCCGCCGCGGTCGGCGGTGGCTGCGGGGCCGAAGCCGATGGCGGCGCATAGGGCGGTTGCGGCGGTGCGAGCGGCGCCGGTACCATCGGCGGGGCGCACGAGGCAAGCGCTGCAAACGCGGCGAAGACAACCGGCAATGAGACAGAGCGGGGGAGACACCAGGGCGACAAAAGCGACCTCGGGCGGCGGCGGCAAGCGGCGCGAGCCTAACGGCGGACCCGGCGCGAGTAAACCCGAGCCGGCATGGCCGCCGGCCGCGACGGCACCCCCAGAACCCGGCCTGCATCTCGTCGCCACCCCGATCGGCAACCTCGGCGACGTCAGCCTGCGCGGCTTGGCGGTGCTGCGCGGCGCCGACCGCATCTATTGCGAGGACACGCGCGTCACCGCCCGGCTCCTCGCCCGCTACGGCATCAAGACGCCGCTCGAAACCTATCACGACCACAATGCCGAACGGGTGCGCCCGGCGGTGCTCGCGGCGCTGCGGCGCGGCGAGCGGGTGGCGCTGGTCAGCGACGCCGGGACGCCGCTGGTCTGCGACCCCGGCTACAAGCTGGTGCGGGCGGCGCTCGCCGAGGGGCTGCCGGTGACGGCCGCGCCCGGCGCCTCGGCGGCGCTGACCGCGCTGACCCTGTCGGGGTTGCCGCCCGACCGGTTTCTGTTCGCGGGCTTTTTGCCGCGGCAGCGGCCGGCGCGGCGGCAGGCGCTGGCGGGTTGGGCCACGCTCGACGCGACCCTGATCTTTTACGAAGCGCCGCCGCGGCTTGCCGCTGCACTCTCCGACATGGCCGAAATCCTCGGGCGGCGGCCGGCCGCCGTGGCACGCGAGCTGACCAAACTGCACGAGGAGGTGCGCCGCGGCCCGCTCGCCGGGCTGGCCGAGCATTATCGCGCCAGCGGCCCGCCGCGCGGCGAGACGGTAGTCGTCGTCGGGCCGCCCGAGCCGGCGGCGGCGCCGGCCGATGCCGATCTCGAGGTGCTGCTGCGCGCCGCGGTCGCGAAGCTCGGGGTCAAGGAGGCCGCGGCCCGGCTCGCCGCCGAAACCGGGCTGCCGCGCCGCGTGCTCTACCGCCGCGCCGTGGCGCTGCGCGACGGCATGGCATGAGGCCGGCGTCGCGCCCCGGCGGAAGGTCCAGCACGGGGCGGCGGCCGGGCACCGTGCGCCGGCGCCGCGCCGAGCGCCGCGGGCGGCTCGCCGAATGGCTGTGCCTGTGGCATTTGCGGCTGCGCGGCTGGCATATCGTCGCGCGCGGCTGGCGCTGTCCGGCGGGCGAGATCGACATCGTCGCCCGGCGCCGCGCGGTGCTGGCGGTCATCGAGGTCAAGTCGCGCGCCGAGTTCGCGGCCGCGGCAAACGCGCTGGCGCCGCGTCAGCGCCGGCGCATCGCGCGCGCCACCGAGGCACTGTTGACCGCGCGGCCCGACCTAGCCGGTTTGGACGTGCGATTCGACCTGATGCTGGTCGCCCCCAGGCGGCTGCCGCGGCATTGGCGCGACGCCTGGCGCACCGACGGATAGCAATTTCGCTCGCCGGCATCGCCGCACGCACCGGCAACCTGCTGGGTTTGCCGGATATTCCGGCGATCTCGGCGGAGTCGCCGGCGGCCGGCCCGGCATCACCGGTTGTCCCTTAAAGCTCACGTGACGCGCAATTGGAAATTGCCGCCGATCTGCCCGAGTATCGGTTGCGTCGTCGGCATCTCGGGGGTGGTCAGTGTCGATTTCCCGCCTCGCGTCATGGCTCGGGCTCGCCGTCGGGCTGACCGGAAGCCTGTGCGGCTGTCCGCTGGCGATCGTCGGCGGGGTCGCCGCCGCCGGGGGAGCGGGCTACGCCGCCGACCAGGAACGCGGGGTTCCCGGCACCGCCAACGATTTCTCCACCAAGACCAACGTCCAGGCCGCCCTTGCCCAGGTCAACCCTGCGATGGCCGCCAATCTCGACGTGACGGTTTACGAGGGCCGCGCACTGTTGACCGGCACCGCCCCCGACCCGCAAATCAGGGCTGCGGCGGCCAGCGTCGTTGCGAGCACCCCCGGAGTGCGCGCCGTCTACAACGAAATCGAGGTGGCGCCGAACGAATCACCCTGGGCTTCGACAAAGGATGCCTGGATCACCTCGGAGGTCCGCTCGAGCCTCGTATTCAGCAACGTGCGCTCGGTCAACTACAACGTCGAGACCGTCGACCGCTCGGTGTACCTGATCGGCTCGGCGCGCAGCCAGGCCGAGCTTGAGCACGCGCAGAACCTCGCGCGCACCGTGCCGGGGGTGCGGCGGGTCGTCTCCTATGTCGAGGTGCGGCCGGGCGAGCCGCCGGGTGCCGCGGCGCTGGGTCCGGCCGAGGCGCCGTCGGCCGCCGCCCCGGGCGCCGAGACGCCGGTCATGCCGGCGCCCAGCACTCCGGTCGAGGTGCAGAAGCTCTAAACGCGCGCTCCACTGGATCCGTTCTGACGCTTAGCACCCATCCCCTTGCCTCTTCGTCATTGCGCGAAAGCGGGAACCCAGGGGCGGACGTTCCATCGCGTGCCCTGGACCCCCGCCAGCGCGGGGCGACGGATAGGAGGCGACCAGAGTCGTTTGTTAGGTTCGCACCGCTAGCCGCGGTTGAAGGCCGGCATCACGTCGCGGGCGAACCAGCGCAGCTGGTCCTTGAACTCGTCGGGGGTCAGCCCCTCGGCCCAGTGGATCATGAAGTCTTCGAGGCCGGGGTACTTGGCCTCGATCGACTTGATGCCGGCGATGACTTCGCGCGGCGGCCCGCAGAACCATGCCTTTTGCGCGACCCCGTCGGCGAGCGACGGCACCCGCGAGGGTGCCCCGGGCGTGCCCCAGGTGCGCCCCTCCTCGTCGGCGTAGCGCACAAAGCCGAACGGCGCGAACCATTTGTAGCGCTCGTCATGCGACGGCTCGACCCGCCGGACCGCCTCCTCACGGCTCGGCGCGAGATAAAGCCCGGCCCCCCAGATCATGTCCTGCCCGAGCTCGACGTCGCGGCCGTGGCGCCGGCAGGCGGCGTGGTAGGCGCGCACCACGTCGTCGAGGATCTTTTCGCCGTTCAGCGTCACCATCGCCTTGACGCCGTACTGCGCCATCATGTCGATGGTCCGGCCGCTGGCGATCGGCATCCACATTTCGACCGGCAGGTGTTTCGGCCGCGGCACGCAAGTGATCTCTTCGAGCTGGTAGCCGCGATAGGGCACCTTCGGCGGGCATTCGAAATACTTGCCCTGGTGGCGAAACGACTCCTCGTTGAAGCATTTCAGCAACAGCTGCAGCCCTTCCTCGAAGATTTCGCGGTTGGCGTCGGTGTCGAGCAGCGGCGCGCCAAAGGTCTCGACCTCGCGGGTGTGATAGCCGCGGCCGACCCCCATGATCACCCGGCCGTCGGTCACGATGTCGGCCATCGCATAGTCTTCGGCGAGCCGGATCGGGTGCCACATCGGCAGGATGTTGAATCCGCAGCCGAATTTGAGCCGCCGGGTCTGCGTCGCGAGCCACAGCCCGAGCTGGATCAGGTTGGGGAAGCACTCGTAGCCTTCGTGCTGAAAATGGTGCTCGGCGGTCCACAGCGCGTAATAGCCTTCCTCGTCCATGACCCGCGCCACGTCGCGCGCGGTCTCGAACACTTCCGAAAGGCGTTCGTTCGAATAGCGCCGGTCGTTCGCCGGCGTGCCGCCGAGCCCGATGTTGTCGAGCGCGATCTGCCCGACGTAGAGCGCGTGAAACCGCTTGATCATGATGCCCGCCGTATCTCCGTCTTGAAGCGTCGCCTCGCAGATTAGACCGTTGTCGCGTCGCGCGGAAGCGGCGGCGCCTGCTCGGCCTCTGGACAGTAAACTCAGCCACGCGTGGCCAGGATGCCCGTGCTGCGTCCTGGTGTCCTGATCGAGAAGTTCTGCATATCTCCAGCATTGCCATCCCGACGAAGGTCGGGACCCATTTCGGGCATGGGTACCGGCCTGCGCCGGTATGGTGAGAGAGAAGTTGCCGTAACCAAATCACTCGAATTTCTCGATCAGGACTCTGAACCCAAGCCTCCCCCGGAGCGATGACAGCTGCGGCGTCGCGGCGCGACTCCCGCCGGGACGCGGGCGGTTGCCAGCGGCGGCGGGCTCGGCGACAGTACGGGAAGCGGCAACGGGGAGGGGCGAGCATGGCGGTCATCGGGCATATCGCGGCATTCCACGGCGACCTGGCGGACTGGCGCCACGACATTCACGCCCATCCCGAGCTCGGTTTCGAGGAGCAGCGAACCGCCGATTTCGTCGCGCAAAAGCTCGCCGAGTTCGGCGTCGAGGTGTTTCGTGGCGTGGGTAAAACGGGTGTCGTCGGCCGGCTGCGCGCCGGCAGCTCGGCGCGCGCGATCGGGCTGCGCGCCGACATGGACGCCTTGCCGATCGAGGAGGCCACGAACCTGCCGTACCGCTCGCAGAACGCCGGGCGCATGCACGCCTGCGGCCATGACGGGCACACGGCGATGCTGCTCGGCGCGGCGCGCTACCTTGCCGAGACCCGCGCTTTCGACGGCACCGTGCATCTGATTTTTCAGCCGGCCGAGGAGGGGCTTGGCGGCGGTGCGGCGATGGTCGAGGACGGCCTTTTCGACCGTTTCCCGTGCGACGCGATCTTTGGCATGCACAACAGCCCGGGCCTCGCAGTCGGCAAGTTCCAGATCCGCACCGGCGCGATGATGGCGGGCGGCGCCTATTTCGACATCGCCGTCGCCGGCCGCGGCGCGCATGGCGCGCGCCCCGAATCCGGCATCGACCCGGTGGTCGCCGCGAGCCACATCGCGATCGCGCTGCAGACGATCGTGTCGCGCAATCTGCGTCCGCTCGACACCGCGGTGGTCAGCGTGACCCAGATCCACGCCGGCGAGGCCTACAACGTCATTCCGGAGCGGGCTGTGCTGCGCGGCACCGCGCGCTGCTTCAGCCGCCAGACGATGGCGATGATCGAGGAGAACCTGCGCCGCGTCGCCGCGGGGGTCGCCGCCGGTTTTGGGGCGACGGCCGAGCTCGACTTCCGGGTGATCTTCCCGCCGCTCGTCAACGACGCGGCCGAAGCCCGCTTTGTCGCCGACGTCGCGGCCGAGCTGGTCGGCGAGGGCAACGTCAACCGCGAGGGAAATCTCGTGATGGCGTCCGAGGATTTCTCGTACATGCTCGAAAAGCGGCCCGGCGCCTATATCCGGATCGGCAACGGCGACGGCGACGGGAGTTGCGAGGTCCACAACCCCGGCTATGATTTCAACGACGCGGCATTGCCGCTGGGTGCGAGCCTCTTCGCCCGCCTCGCCGAAACGAAGCTCGCCCGGGAGTGACCCGCCCGCGCGATTTTCCGAGATGCCGGCCGGTTCGGCCGCGAATGAGCTAATCCGCGAGGGCGGAGAGCGGGCGCGCCACACTCTCCAACGACTGCCGCTCGGCCTTTACGCCGATTGCGAGCTCGACCACCGCCGCCGCGATCATCAGCCCCGCGCCGAGCAGGTAGCCGTCGAACACGGCGCCGCGCTCTCCCGAGCCGACGAGGATACCGAACAGCCACGGCGACACCGCACCCCCCAAGGCGGTGCCGAGCGCGTAAAACAGGGCGATGGCGAGGGCGCGGGCCTCTAACGGAAAACTTTCGCTGACCGTCAGATAGGCGGAGCTCGCCGCCGCCGATGCGAAAAAGAAGATGCCGGTCCAGCACATCGTCAACTGCGCGGCGCCGAGCAGGTTTTCGCGGAACAGCCAGCCGACGACCGCGAGCAGCACGCCCGAAAGCGCGTAGGTGGCGCCGATCATCGGCTTGCGGCCGACGATATCGAAAAGCGGCCCGAGCGCCAACGGGCCGACAAAGTTGCCGAGCGCAAACGGCAGGATGTACCACCCGACCGAGGCTGCCGGGACGCCGTAGAAGCGGGTCAGGACCAGGGCGTAGGAGAAAAAGATCGCGTTGTAAAAGAACGCCTGCGCCGACATCAAGCTGAGACCGAGAATGGCGCGCTGCGGGTAGTCGCGCAGGATCGCCAACGCCATCCGTGCGACTGGCGTGCGCGAGGTGACGGCCAGGCGGATCTTTTTGTCTTCCGCCGAGCCGGGGGCGGGTGGGCGCTCGCCGACGCGGCGCTCGATGCCGGCAATGACCTCTTCGGCCTCGGGCAGCCGGTCGTGCAGCATCAGCCAGCGCGGGCTTTCCGGGATGTGACGGCGCAGCAGCAACACCCCGAGGCCGAGCGCGGCACCAATCCCGAAGGCGACCCGCCAGCCGAGATCGAGCGGCAGCCGGCCGGGCTGCAAAAAGGTGACCGCGCCAAACGCGCCCAGTGCGGCGCCAAGCCAAAAGCTGCCGTTGATTGCAAGGTCGGTGCGCCCACGAAACCGCGCCGGCACCAATTCTTGGATCGCCGAATTGATCGCCGCGTACTCGCCGCCGATCCCGGCGCCGGTCACAAAGCGGAACAGCGCGAAGCTGGCAAAATCCCACGAGAACGCGGTCGCCGCGGTCGCCGTCAGGTACACGCCCAAGGTCACGAAGAACAATTTGCGGCGGCCGAGCCGGTCGGTCAGATAGCCGAAGGTCAGCGCGCCCGACACTGCGCCGGCGAGATAGGCGCTGCCGACCGCACCGACCTCGGCGGCCGAGAAACGCAGCACCGGGCTTTCCTGCAACGCGCCGGCAATCGAGCCGGCCAACGTCACTTCGAGCCCGTCGAGGATCCAGGTGATGCCGAGCGCCGCGACGACGAGGGTGTGGAACCCGGTCCACGGCAGCCGGTCGAGCCGCGCCGGGATGTCGGTCTCGATGATCGCGGCGCGCTCGGACATGCCTTTGTCTAACACCGGCGGGTTCTAATCGTGCCGGCCGGTCGCACGCATCCGCCCAGCTTGCCGCACCGATGGCGGGCCACTCCGACTATATTGTGCCGCTTCCAGGCGAGCCGCGCTTCCGGTTGTGCGGGGCCGGCCGCGATCACCCTCGCGCAAGGATCAATCGATGACCCGTTGTCTGTTGCCCGTGTTGCTGTTGCTGCTGAACCTGTCCGGCGGCGCCGCGCGCGCCGACGAAGTCGGCAGGTTCGCCAATGACTGGACGGGCAACGGTCTGGTCGTCGAAGCCTTTGCCGATCCGGCGGTGACCGGCGTCACCTGCGATGTCGTCCATTTCGACCGCAGCGTCATCGACCGGCTGACCAAGGGGAACTGGTTCGAGAACCCGTCGAACAGCGCCATCTCGTGCACCCGAACCGGGCCGGTCACGGTCGGCAAGATCGCGCTCGGGCCCAAGGGCGAAGAGATCTTCTCGCAACGGATGAGCCTGTTCTTCAAGTCGATCGCGGTGCGCCGAATTTACGACCAGAAGAACGACACCTTGATCTATGTCGCCTACAGCCGGCAGATCAAGGATGCGAGCGCCAAGATGGGGTTGTCGACCGTCTCGCTCTATGACGCCCATCCGACTTGGATACAAGCCAAGCCGTAACGGCGGTCCGTAGCAATTCGTGGCAGGTGGGCGGCAATCCCAAACTCTCACCGCCACTCGCCGGGACAAATCAAGACTCGGACGCCGGCCTGCCCGACACCGGCAAATCGCTGTCAGCCCCATGTAATCGCAGGCGGCGTTGACTGACGGATTTCTTTGCAGAAATCCGGAATTTGTCAGGTTGCTCATAGCGGCAACTGCCCCGATTACCGGACGGTTTTGTGACGGACCCGACATAACTTTGCCCCACGCGCGGAAAAGAACGTTCCGCTATATGGCGGCGCCGCTAGATCAACCACAAAGCTCACCATGACCATCGCAACGGCCTAGGACATTGCCGGCAAGCGGCTTCTGTTGCTGACGGCAATCCGCAATAGTCCGGCGCTCACGCCAGAAATCAACAATCCGATCTTCGTGCTGGAAGATGCCGATGCATCTCCCCTGGCCCGAAGTCATGCCAATAGGCGGGGAGAGACGTGCCATGCTTCGTTATGCGTTAGTTTTACTCGGCGCCATATTGGGAGTGCTGTGGAGTTCGCCGCCGACCGTGTTCAGCGTACAGGCCGGCCCGAATTCCGGAAAAAACACGCCCAACCCGCCGCCCCCGACGCCGCCCTCAAACCCGAACCCCAACCCGACCCCGGTCGCGAGGAGCACGGCCGACACAATCACGCTCAGCAACGAGAGCGGGGCCGCAATCGCCAACTATCCGTTTCAGTTCGGGCGGCCGTTTGTCGACGGGGCGATCGCCACCGCCCCGCAGGTCCTGGTCGGCGGCAGCGCGGTCGCCACCCAGGCCGACGTCAAAAACCGCTATTCCGACGGCTCGGTCCAATACGCGGTCGTCGCCGTCGTGATCCCGACCATCCCGGCGAGCGGCTCCCTGACCCTGACCTTTCAGAACCAGGCCGCCCCCAACAACACCCCGCTGACCCAGGCCCAGATGCTGGGGTCGAGCTTCAACTTCAACACGGTGCTGAGCGTCACCGGGGTTGGCGCGGGGGCGACAGCGCAGACCGTCTCGGCGCGCACGATGCTGGCGAACGGCGACTACAAGCTGTGGACCGCGGGGCCGGTGGCGCAGACCGTGATCCTCGCCGACGACACCGCCACCCGCAAGTACGACATCGGCTTTGGCGACGGCTACCACCCGCTGCGCCCGCGCTTTTACGCGACCTTCTGGCCCGCGACGCACCAG
>DATMLF010000182.1:0-13700 GCA_035570595.1 Allostellaceae bacterium | reverse complement strand
GAGCGCCGAGACGGCGCAGCCAAGCGCCAAAGCGCGCGCCGTCGCCGACTGCATCCGCGAGCACGGCGCCTCGTTTTTCGACGAGCTGGTCGAGGGCACCGGTCTGCTCGGCCCGCAGGTCGAGGAGGCGCTGGCCGAGCTGGTGGCGCTCGGCGTCGTCAATTCCGACAGCTTCGCCGGGCTGCGGGCCTTGCTGGTGCCGGCCTTGAAGCGCTCGCGCCGCCGCCGGCGCGGCCCGATTTTTGGCATGGCCGACGCCGGCCGCTGGGCCTTGGCGCGGCGTGCCGGCATGGGCACGCGGCCCGCCGGCGAGATCGTCGAGCACATCGCCCGCGCGCTGTTGCGCCGCTACGGCGTCGTGTTCTGGCGGATGCTCGAGCGCGAGGCGCCGTGGCTGCCGCCGTGGCGCGAGCTGCTGCGCGTCTACCGCCGGCTCGAAGCGCGCGGCGAACTCCGCGGCGGCCGGTTTGTCGCGGGATTTGCCGGCGAGCAGTTCGCATTGCCCGACGCGATCGGCGCGTTGCGCGCGACCCGGCGCAAGCCGCGGTCGGAGGCGCTGGTGTCGCTGTCGGGCGCCGACCCGCTCAACCTGGTCGGCATCCTGACCCCCGGCCCCAAGCTCGCCGGGCTGATGGCCAACCGCGTGCTCTATCGCGACGGCCTGCCGCTGGCGCTCTATTCGGGCGGCGACGTCGAGTTTCTCGAAACCCTCGCCCCGGCTGGCCAATGGCAGGCGCGCAAGGCGTTGTTGCGCAGCGCCGCACCCCCTGCCCTCGCCGACCTCGCGTGAGGCGGCAGGCTCGTGAAGTCTTCTCTCGCCCAGGACCGCCGCGGGGAGTTTGGGCGTCCTGATTCGGCGATCCTTTAAACGAGATTAGGCGAGCTTTTTTGAGGGTTGCTTAGGTTCCGGTGCCGCAACCGTTGTTGATCTGTCGGTAATCGCGCGGTACAGCGCATCGGGAGCGAGATCGGCCCCGTTCGGCCAACACACTGCGCCGAAATCATCGATGGTGGCCTGGTCGAACAGCGCCCGCTCGCGCAGCGGCTCGAAAACGGGGCCGGTCAATTGGCTTGCAAGGTCGACTGTTCCAGAGGTTCCGTCATCGAATTCGACGGCGAGGCGATAATTCGGCAAAGGGGTCACGCGAACGAGCCGGTTCAACATCGGTTTACTCCAGCGGAGCGATCATTTTGAGCACTTGGTGCGTTTCGGCGAAAAACCAATTATCGCGCAGCTCCTCCTGATGAATCTTGGCCCAGCTGCGAACCAGCCGGAGCATCCGCCGCGGGAGATAACCGTCGAGTATCCGAAAATCCTCTATCCCGACCTTGCCTCGTCCTGTTGATGGTAAACATGGAAATGCGGCGGGGGATGATCGTTGTAGTATATGCGCAACGTCATCCCGGAAAAGGTGCTTATCGTCGGCATAAGCAGGCCGACTGGCAATGACCCGTCCTAATGTCCCCACAGCCGTTTTGAGGCGATTTCGGCGCCTTGGGCCATCGCGGCGAGCTTTTTGAACGAGATGTCGGGGTCGAGCTTGCCGTAGCCGGCGAAGGTGCCAAAGCCGCAATCGCTACCGGCGATGACCCGCTCGCGGCCGACGACGTCGGCGAAGCGGCAGAGCCGCTCGGCGACGAGATCGGGATGCTCGACGTAATTCGTCGAGGTGTCGAGCACGCCCGGGATCAGGATCTTGTCGTCGGGCAACTTGGTCTCCTGCCACACGGCCCATTCGTGCGCGTGGCGCGGGTTGGCGGCCTCGACGACCAGCGCCTGCGGTTTTGCCTTGACCAGGATCGGGGCGACCTTGGCAAACGCGATGTCATGGTCGTGCGGGCCCTCGTAATTGCCCCAGCAGATGTGGATGCGGGCGCGGTCCGCCGGCACGTTGCGCAGGGCGTGGTTCAGCACCTCGACGTGAAAGGCGGCGCGCTTGAGGAAATCCGCCTCGTTCAAATCCTGAAAGCTGGTGTGGTGCGCCATCGCCAGATCGGGGCAGTCGAGCTGCAACACAAACCCGGCATCGACAATCGCCTCGTATTCCTCCTGCATCGCCGCGGCGACCGCCTCGACATAGGCCTCGTGCGACGGGTAGTGGGCGTTGTTCTGGAACACCGGCACCAGACCGGGCGAGGCCGCGGTCATGAACCCCTCGGTCGCGGGAACCTGGTCGAGTGCCGCGCGCAGGTTGGCGAGATCCTGACGCAGCGGCTCGCGGTCGCGCCACTCGATCGGGCCGACGCAGACCGCGCGGCGCGCGACGTTGCTGCCGGTCATGCGCTCGTAGGCGGCGGCGAAGTTGGGGTGGTCGCGGGTGTCGAGCCGGGGCTTGGCCGGCTCGTGCCCGGCAAAACCGGTGAGCCGGTCGGCGATGTAGGTCGAATACCCGGGCTTTGACATTTCACCGTCGTTGACGACGTCGACGCCGACCGCGGCCTGGCGGCGGACGATGTCGACGACCGCCTCGCGCACCAGGCGCGCGAGCTCGGCGGCGTCGTATGCTTCGCCCCGGTCTTTCTTGACCAGCAGTTGCTTCAACTCAGGCGGCCGCGGCAGGCTGCCGACATGGGTCGTCAGGATGCGGTCCTGGCTCGTCTTCATCGTCTCCCCCGGTCGCAAAAGCAGCTTCTGGATGCCAGCATGCGCCGCCGCGCCGGCAGCCGGCAAGGCTCGTCGCGTCTAGTTGTTGCGTCGGGCGCATCGAGATTGACGGCCGCAACCAAGATGATCTTTAATTCGCGTTAAGGAAAGTTAACCCCGCGGCCCGCCGCCGACTTAAGCCGGTGGGTGCGCCAAAGGAATTCGAGGGAGGAACATCCGATGCAGAGCGCATCAACAGCGCGCGCGCCGACAGCGGCTGGCAACCGATGGCTGCAGCTGGTGGTCGGCATCGTCTGCATGATCATGATCGCCAACCTGCAATACGGCTGGACGTTGTTCGTCCACCCGATGAAGGAGGCGCATGGCTGGGGGATCGCCGACATCCAGCTCGCGTTCAGCCTGTTCGTCGCGCTCGAAACCTGGCTGACGCCGATCGAGGGCTGGATCGTCGACCGGGTCGGGCCGAGGAACGGGCCGCGGCTGATGGTGGCGTTTGGCGGCGTCACGATCGCGGTCGGCTGGATCGTCAATTCGGCTGCCGGCACGCTAACTACACTTTACCTTGGCGCGGTGCTGTCCGGGGTCGGCGCCGGGGCGATCTACGCGACCTGCGTCGGCAACGCGGTCAAATGGTTTCCCGACCGCCGCGGGCTTGCGGTCGGGCTGACCGCCGCCGGGTTTGGCGCCGGCGCCGCGCTGACCGTCGTGCCGATCCGCGCGGTCATCGCCGCCCACGGCTATGCCGCGGCGTTTTTCTGGTTCGGCTTGGTGCAGGGTGCGGTCGTCTTTGTGCTCGCCTGGCTGATGCGCGCCCCCTACCCCGGCGAGACGCCCACTGTCGCGGCACCCAAGGTGATGCAGTCGGCCGAAAGCTTTTCGCCGCAGGCGATGCTGGCGACCCCGGTATTCTGGGTGCTCTACCTGATGTTCGTCCTGGTATCGGCGAGCGGCCTGATGGCGACCGCGCAGATCGCGCTGATTGCCCGTGATTTCCACGTCGCCAGTGTCGTGCTGTTCGCCGGTGCCACGACCCTGACCGTGGCCCTGCTCGTCGACAATGTCGCGAACGGCGCCGCACGGCCGCTGTTCGGCTGGATTTCCGACAACATCGGCCGCGAAAACACGATGGCGATCGCGTTCGGCCTCGGCGGGGCCAGCTATTGGCTGTTGGGAGCGGCCGGCACCGCACCTTGGGCGTTCGTGCTGTTCGCCGGGCTCATTTTCCTGACCTGGGGCGAAATCTTCAGCCTGTTCCCGTCGACCTGCACCGACAGCTTCGGCCCGCAATACGCGACGACCAATCTGAGCCTCCTGTACACCGCCAAGGGCGTCTCGGCGTTTCTGGTGCCGCTCGCAAATGTCATCGTTGCCGCGACCGGCGGCTGGCATATGGTGTTCCTGGTCACGGCGGTGATGAACTTCGTCGTCGTCGGGCTGGCGTTGTTCGTGCTGCGCCCGCTGCGCTCGCGCTCGCTGGTGGGCCGCGCCTACCGGCCGCTCGGCGCCGAGTGAAGGCTGCGAGAGGGGTGCCGGAAATGAAGCACAGCGGCGAGCGCATCCTGATGACCCATGTCGGCAGCCTGCCGCGCCCGGCCGACCTTCTCGAATTCCTCGAGGCCCGCGAGGAAGGCCGGCCGGTCGAGCAGGCGGCGTTCGACGCCTGCCTGTCAGCCTCGGTGCGCGATGTCGTGAGGAGGCAGGTCGCCGCCGGCGTCGACAGCGTGTGCGACGGCGAGTTCGGCAAGATCTCGTACACCTTCTACGTCCGCCACCGGCTCTCCGGGATCGGCGCGTTCCGCGGCGGCACCAACGACCGGCCGCCGCAGACGGCGGCGCACCGCGACCTCCTCGACCACCCCGACTTCCATGCTCGGCTGAACCAGAAGCGCGGCGGCACCTCGTGGTTCAGCCGCGAGGCGGTGCCGTGCTGCGTCGGGACGGTCGCCTACAGCGACCGCCGGCCGCTCGACCTCGACATCGCCAATCTCGCCGCCGCGTGCGCCGCCGAGAAGCCGCTCGAGGCGTTCATGAACGCGGCTTCGCCCGGGGTGCTGACCAAGTTCGTGCCCGACCGCTATTACCAGGACGAGGACGCCTATGTCGAAGCGCTCGCCACCGCGCTGAAGGAGGAATACGAGGCGATCAACAAGGCCGGGTTTGTGCTGCAGATCGACGCGCCCGACCTCGGCTCGGCCCGGCACAACCAATACCAGCACCTGTCCGACGACGAGTTCCTGCGCGTCGCCGAGCGCAACATCGCCGCCCTCAACCACGCGACCGCGGGCATCCCGCCCGACGCGATGCGCATGCATCTGTGCTGGGGCAATTACGAGGGGCCGCACACCCACGACATCCCGCTCGCCAAGATTTTGGGCGTGGCGATGAAGGCGCGCCCGGCCGGGCTGTCGTTCGAGGCGGCGAACCCGCGCCATGCCCACGAGTGGGAGGATTTGCGCGACGCCAAGATCCCCGACGACAAGGTCCTGATCCCCGGGGTCATCGACTCGACGACGAACTTTGTCGAGCACCCGCGGCTCGTTGCCCAGCGCATCGCCAACTTCGCCGATGTCGTCGGCCGAGAGCGGGTCATCGCCGGCGCCGATTGCGGCTTTGCGACCTTTGCCTTTGTCGACAACGCGGTGGCGCCCTCCGTCGTGTGGGCGAAGCTCGCGGCGCTCGCCGAAGGGGCGCGGATCGCCAGCGCGCGGCTGTGGGGGCGCGGGCTGAGCGCTGAAGGCTGACCCGGCGGCGCGCGCGGCCGGCGCGCCACGACGCCAATCTGAAGCCCGGATGCTAATAAATCATCGACGATCTAGCCGCCGAGCACGGTGCCTTCGGGGATTTCGGCTTCGCTCGACGCGATCTTGGGGCCGTCGTCGAGACGCACCCGCGAGACCTCGACATAACCGCCTTGCGCGAGGATGCGCAGCCCCGCCGGGCCGGCCGAGACGACCTCGCCGATCTTCTTGCCGCGCACCGCGCCAAACGTCGCAGCGCCGATCTTTTTCGCGTCGAAGAGGTAGAGCTTTTTGTCGCCGAACATCGTCCAGGCGCCCGGCGCCGGGTTGCAGCCGCGGATCAGGTCGTAGACAAAGTCGACGTGGTGCCCCCAAAGAATGTGGCTTTCGGCGTCGCGCACCCAGCCTTCGTAGGTCGCCTGGTCTTCGTCCTGGGTGGTCTCGGTGGAGCGCCCCGAGACGACAAGGTCGGCGGCCTCGACCAGCGCCTGCACGCCGAGCGGGAAGATCTTGTCGAAATAAAGCGAGCCCGCGGTGTCGTCGGGGCCGATCGGCACGCGCTTTTGCAGGATGACCGGCCCCTCGTCGAGACCGGGCGTCGGACGGAAGATCGACAAGCCGGTTTCGCCGCGGCCGCGGATGATCGCCCATGGGATCGACGACGGGCCGCGGTGCAATGGCAACAGCGAGGGGTGGAACTGGATCATGCCGTGCTTTGGGATCGCGCAGAATTCCGGCGGCGCGAACAGCAGGACATAGGCCATCACCCCGAGGTCGGCCTTGAGGTCGGCGAGTGCCGCCTTCGCCTCGTCGGCCGAGTAGCGCGCAAAGCGGTGGACCGTCAGCCCGCGCTCCTCGGCCGCGACCACGAGCGGGTCGGGTCGCGCGCCCGGCCGGTCGGGTGCCGCAAAGACCCCGGCGACCTCGTTGCCGCGTGCGACAAAGGCGTCGAGCGCCGCCTTTCCAAAGGCCTGCTGGCCGACGATGACGATGCGCATCTCGCTCCCTCCGATTTGGCGCGCGCGGGCGGTGGCTCGCCCCACTGGCCGCAGAGTTTCACGGCGGACCGTCCGGGGGCAAGCCCGTAGCGCCCGCGGCGGCGTTGCGGCTGCGGCGCAGGCGCAGGGTCACGGTCGTGCCGCGGCCGACGACGCTGTCGATCGTGGCGCCGCCGCCCGACTGGCGGGCGAGCTCATCGACCATGCTGAGCCCGAGACCGGTCCCCTTGTCCGGCTTTTTGGTCGTGAAAAACGGCTCGAAGGCGCGCTCGGCCACCTCCGGAGGCATTCCGTCCCCGGTGTCGCAAACCGCGAGCTCGACAAATTCCGACTCTGTCCTCCCGTCATCCGAAGCCGGCGCGGGCACGGCGCGATTGGCGGTGCGGATGCGCAGCGTGCCGCCGTCGGGCATGGCGTCGCGGGCGTTGACCGCCAGATTGATGACGGCAAGCTCGAGGCGGGTCGGGTCGGCGTCGATCGGCCACAGGCCGGGTGCAAGATCGGTTTCGATCGCCACCCCGCTGCCGACGGTGCGGGCGAGCAGCTCGGTCATCCCGAGAAGCTGCGCATTGAGGTCGAGCGGGGCCACCGCTTCCGGCTGGCGGCGCGCGAACGCAAGCAGCTGGCGCGTCAGCCTGATGCCGCGCGCAACGGTTTCCCGGGCGAGGTCGACCCGCATCTGCAAGCGGTCGTCGGACTGCCGGCCAGTCAGCATTTCGAGGCAGCCCTGCAACACCGCCAGAAGGTTGTTGAAGTCGTGCGCCACCCCGCCGGTCAGCTGGCCCAGCGCCTCGATCTTTTGCGCCTGGCGCAGCTCGGCCTCGGTTCGCGCGCGCCGGTCGATCTCGCGCCGCAGCCGCCGCGCCGTCGTCCGCCAGCGCCAGCTGGCGACGCGCTCGCGCTGGATTTGGCGTGCGGCGAGCCAGGTCATGCCGAACAACGCCAGCGAGGCAGGGACGGCGAACAGCAGGTAGTTGACGAGGTTGGCGCGCCACGCCGGCAGCAGGTCGGTGGTCGCCACGCCAAAGACCACGTCGACCGGAAAGCCGGGGAGGCGGCGCACCGCGAAGATCCGGGTGAGGCCGTCACGCGCCGACGCGGCGCGGAACGCCGAGCCGTCCGATGCCGCCGCGATCGCCCGCATCAACCCGCCGCCGGGGTCGAAGCTCGACGGCGCCGGGTGATCGGGAAACCCCGCCAGCACCGCCCCGTCAGTGCGCAGGAGGCTCGCGACGACATCTTTTCCGCTCGAGACGCGCGCGTAGAAATCGGCGAAATAACGCGGGCTCGCGGACAAGATGACGGCCCCGCCGAACCCGCCGTCCGGGGCGGCGATGCGGCGGCTGAGGTCGAACACGGGACCGCCGGTCAGCGCGTCGACGTGCTCGCGCCCGACAAACAGCCCGGCGTCGCCCTGCCGCTGCGCCGCAAACGCGTCGTCGCCGGCCATGCTGGCGGCGGCCACGCCGGTGCCGGAGGGAGCCCGGAACAGCCGCCCGCCGCCGCGGATTCGGCCGGCGGGGTCGACGATCCAGATCGCCTTGACCTGGGGCAACGTCTCCAGGTTTTCCAACAGACGGTGGAGCTGCGCGTCGTCTTCGAGCTGGCTCCAACCCTCCCCGCGGATTCGTTGGTCGACCCAGTCGAGCACCATCGGATAAATCTTGAAGGCGCTGAGGTCGTGCTCGCCGAGCTCGCCGGCCTCGTTGATCACCCGTAGCGTGGCCTCGCGGTGGACGAGCCGGTAATTCTGCCAGGCGGCAAGGGCGAGCAGCAGCGCCGGCACCGCCAGCGAGGCGGCGAGGAGCCCGCGCAACGGCCAAGTCAGCCGCCGCCGCGGGCGCCGCCCGATGGCCTCCGGGCGGCCGGCGACCGCTTCGCCCATCGGGCGGGGGTCGGCGGGTTCGGGTCGCGGCTCGGTCGGATCGGCGCTCATCTGGCGCGCCCCGGCTCTAGCGGATCGCTCTCGGGCGGTCGCGGCCGGCACGGCGCGCTGCGCCGGCGCTTGCCGCGCTTGCGAACCTCATCGATCGTCTCCCTGCGCCCCTGGCTTTGCCCGGGAGCTTACGGGGAAATCGCGCCGAGGTCGAACCCGGCGATGCGAGCGCGATTCAGGTCGGGCCGCTGACCCCGGCCTCGGCAAAGGTCGCCATGCCGTTGTGACAGGCGACGGCGGCTTTCAGCAGCCCGAGGACGAGGGTCGCGGCCGAGGCTTCGCCAAGCCGCATGCCGAAATCGAAGAGCGGCCGTTGCCCCAGGCGTTCGAGCAGGACGCGGTGGCCGGGCTCGGCCGAGAGGTGGGCGACGATGCAATGGTCGAGCGCGCGCGGGTCGATGGCGAACAGCGCCGCGGCGGCGGCGGTCGCGGCAAAGCCGTCGAGCACGACCGGCACCCGGCCGAGCCGTGCGGCCATTACGGCACCCGCGATCGCGGCGAGCTCAAGCCCGCCGAGCCGGCGCAACAGGTCGAACGGGTCGCGCGCCGCGGGCCGGTGCAACGCCGCCGCCTCAGCGACGGCGAGCCGCTTGTTGTCGAGCGCCGCCCCGGCGACGCCGGTTCCCGGGCCGGTCCACAGCGCCGCCTCGCCGCCGAACAGCGCCATGCACAAAGCCGCCGCCGAGGTCGTGTTGCCGATGCCCATCTCGCCCAATGCCAGCGCGTCGATGCCGGGCTCGACCGCCATCATGCCGTAGGCCATCGCCCGCGCGCACTCCTCATCGCTCATCGCCGGCCCCTCGACGATGTCGCCGGTCGGAGCGTCGAGGCTCATCTCGTAGACGCGCAGGTCGGCGTCGACGGTTCGGCAAAGCTGGTTCACCGCGGCGCCGCCGGCGATAAAGTTCTGCACCATCTGCGCGGTGACCGACGCGGGATAGGCCGACACGCCGCGGGCCGCGACGCCGTGGTTGCCGGCGAAGACGACGGTGCGCGGATGGTCGAGCCGCGGCGGATGGGATGCCTGCCAGGTCGCCAGCCAGATTGCCAGCTCCTCGAGACGGCCGAGCGATCCCGGGGGCTTGGTCAGCCGGTTCTGGCGCACCGCCGCGGCGGTGCCGGCTTCGAGATCGGGCCCGGGCAGCCGCGCGAAGAGCAAGCGAAGCTCATCGAGGGTGACGGCGGGTTCGTTCATCGGCAGAGCTCCGCTGGCGGGGGTGCTGTCCCAATCATGCCCCGGCCGACGTGGAAAAACCCGGACGATCTGCGGACAGGGTCGGCTATCGTCGCGACAATGACAGACCCTGAGCGCACGACGGGCCGGCGGACCAGTGGACGGCCGGGCTTTGTGGCCGGGTTCGCGGTGGCCGTCGCCTTCCTGACCCGGATCCCGGCGGGTGAGCCCCGTGCCGTGGACGAGCCGGGCGCCAATGGCTGGGCGCTGGCCGACACCGCCTGGGCGTTTCCGCTGGTCGGCGCGGGCATCGGCGCCGTCGCCGCGATTGTGTTTCTGGCGGCCCAGCTGGCCGGGCTCGGCGACTGGCCGGCGGCGCTGCTGGCGATCTTGGCGGGGCTGCTGCTGACCGGGGCCTTGCACGAGGACGGGCTCGCCGATTCGGCCGACGGGCTGTTCGGCGGCAGCGACCGCGAGCACCGACTCGCGATCATGCGCGACAGCCGGCATGGCAGCTTCGCGGTGCTGGCGCTGGTGCTGAGCGTCGGGTTGCGGGCGGCCGCCCTGGCGCAGACCGGCGAGGCGGTGTTCGCCGGCCTGGCGCTGGTCGCCGCCCATGCCGGATCGCGGGCATTGCTCCCGCTCGCGATGTGGGCGATGCCGCCGGCGCGCGACGATGGGCTCGGCGCCGCAGCAGGCCGCCCGCGCCTAGGTTCGGTCGTCGCGGCGGCGCTGATCGCGCTCGCGATCGCCGCGGCAGCGCTGGGGCCGGTGCACGGCTTCGTTGCGCTCGCGGCCGCGGCGGCCTCGGTCGCGGCGGGCGGGGCGGTCGCGCAGCGCCGGATCGGCGGCTACACCGGCGACATTCTCGGCGCCCTTCAGCAGATCGGCGAGATCGTAATGTTGCTGGCGGCGGTAGGGGGTCGCTGAGCGCGCGTTTGCTCCGATTAGCCGGGGCTCGGCATTTTCGCGAAGCTCTGGATGTCGCCGCCGAGCTTTACCCAAGGCTGCGCGCTGTCGCAGTAAATCTGCATCGTCGGCTTGACCCCGCTTGCATCGACAAGGGTTCCGGCCGGGATCATCACGACGTCAGGCATCGCTTCGGCCTCGACCATGATCGGCGAGGCGCATTCCGGGCAAAACCGGCGGTACGTCGCCTTGCCGGTGTCGCCACGGCCTTCGAATGTCTTCAGCGCGCCCGCGACCGTCACCGCCGGCTTTGGCACGGCAACGACCACGTTGAACGCCGCGCCCGACCCCTTCTGGCAGCTGGTGCAGTGACACACGCCCATAAATATCGGCTCGGCCTCACCCGAATAGCGCACCTTGCCGCACAGGCATCCACCCTCGATTTTCATCCACCCCTCCTGTTCGTCGCGGCTTTGCGCCGTCGGTCGCATCCTAGCCCGGACGGCCAATTCGATCGAGATCAAACCGCGAGACGCCGCCCAGCGGGGTGTGCTAGCGTCGTGCCCGCGATGCGACAGGGAAGTCCGGTGAGATGCCGGCGCTGCCCCCGCAACTGTAAGCGGCGAGACCGCGGCAAAGGCCACTGGCGGCCGTCCCCCTCTACCCGACGCGGGCAGAGGCAGGGAGGGGAGGCTGGGAAGGCGCCGCGGCCGACGACCCCGAGCCAGGAGACCTCCGCGTCGCGCGATTTGGGACGATTCCTCGGGCGGAGGAGGGACCAATGCCGACGTCGAATCTGGAACGCGCGCATGCCGGGCTGCCGGCGCTAACCCTGGTGCTGGGCGGCGCCCGCTCCGGCAAGAGCCGCCATGCCGAGCGGCTGGTCGAAGCTGCCGCCGACAGCGGCACCTATTGCGCGACGGCGCATGCCGGCGACGCCGAGATGGCGGTGCGCATCGCCGCCCATCGCGCGCGCCGCGGCAGGTTCTGGCGCACCGTCGAGGAGCCGCTGACGCTGGGCGCGGTGATCGCGGCCGAGACCCGTGCCGACCGCCCGGTTTTGGTCGACTGCCTGACCTTGTGGCTGTCGAACCTGCTGCTCGCTGGCCGCCAGCCCGAGGAGGAAACCGCGGCGTTGGGAGCGGCGTTGCGGCTCGCCGCCGGGCCGGCGGTGCTGGTCGCGAACGAGGTCGGGCTCGGCATCGTGCCCGAAACCGCGCTCGGCCGCCGGTTTCGCGACGCCGCCGGCCGGCTCAACCAGGAGATGGCGGCGCTCGCCGACCGCGTCGTCTTTGTCGCCGCCGGCCTGCCGCTCGTGCTGAAGGGCGGCTGACATGCGCCGGGTCCCCGCGACGGTGGTCACCGGGTTTCTCGGCGCCGGCAAGACGAGCCTCGTGCGGCACCTGCTGGCGCGGGCGCGGGGCCGGCGGCTCGCCGTCGTCGTCAACGAGTTCGGCGAGCTCGGCATCGACCGCGAGCTGCTGCTCGGCTGCGGCGACGAGGCTTGCGCCGCGGGCGACATCGTCGAGCTCGCCAACGGCTGCCTGTGCTGCACCGTCGCCGACGACTTCCTGCCTGCCCTGACGCGGCTGCTCGACCGCCCGGCGCCGCCCGAGCACATTCTGATCGAGACGTCCGGCCTCGCGCTGCCGAAGCCGCTGGTGCAGGCCTTCGCGTGGCCCGAGATCCGCACCCGCACGACCGTCGACGGGGTGCTGACCGTGATCGACGCCGCGGCACTCGCCGCCGGCCGGTTCGCCGCCGACCCCACGGCGGTGGCGCGCCAGCGCGCGGCCGACCCGGCGCTCGCCCACGACAACCCGCTCGAAGAGGTGTTCGACGACCAGCTCGCCTGCGCTGACCTCGTGATCCTGAACAAGACCGACCTCGTCGACGGCGCCCGCCTGGCGGCGCTGCGCCACGAAATCGGTATGCGGCTGCGCCCCGGGGTCAAGCTGGTCGCCGCCCGCGACGCGGCAGTGGCGCCGGAAGTTGCGCTGGGGCTCGCCGCCGCCGCGGAGGACGACCTCGCGGCGCGGCCCTCGATGCACGATGAGGCACAGGCGCATGACCACGACGATTTCGACAGCTTTGTCGTGACTCTCGGAGCGGTCGACGACGACGCAGCGCTCTTGGCCCGGCTGCGCGCCGCGATCGCCGCCCACGACGTGTTGCGGGTCAAAGGCTTTGTCGACGTGCCGGGGCGCGCGCTGCGCCAGGCCGTGCAGGCCGTCGGCGACCGGGTGCAGTGCTATTTCGACCGGCCGTGGCAGCCCGGCGAGGAGCGCGCGACGCGCCTTGTCGTGATCGGCGAGAGGGGCCTCGACCGCGCCGCGATCGCGGCGGCGCTGGGCGGCTGAATGCATCTGTTGGCGACCTTGCCGGGGACGATCGCCGACGGCTCGGCCGCCGTCGACCTCGCGCAGACGCCGGGCGACATCGTCGCGCTGACGATCGCCGACACCGAACTCGCCCTGCTGGCGGCGGCGCAGCGGCGGTTGCGCGCCGCGGCCCCGAGCGCGCCGGCGGTGCGGCTCGCGCCGGTGCTCCGGCTCGGCCACAATTTCTCCGTCGACCTCTACATGGAGACGGTGGCGGCGGCACGGCTGGTCGTCGCGCGCATACTCGGCGGCAGCGCCTATTGGCCCTACGGGGTCGAGCGGCTGGTCGAAACCTGCCGCCGGCACGCCATCCCGCTGGCTTTGCTGCCCGGCGACGACAGACCCGATGCCGAGCTCGCCCGGCTGTCGACCGTGCCGGCCGAAAGCCTGAACCGGCTGTGGGGTTATCTCGCCGAGGGCGGCCCGGCCAACGCCGAGAATTTCCTGCGCTGTTGCGCGGCGCTGATCGGCCATGACATGCCGTGGGCCGAGCCCGCGCCATTGCTGCGCGCCGGCCTCTACTGGCCGGGCCGCGCGCTGCCGACCCTCGCCGACATCGCAGCCGAGTGGCCGGGCGGCCCTGCCCCGGCGAAGGCCGGGGGCGGCGTCGCGCCGATCGTGTTCTATCGGGCATTGGTGCAGTCCGGCAACACCGCACCGGTCGACGCGCTGGTCGACGCCCTGACCGCACGGCGGCTGCGGCCGCTGCCGGTCTTTGTGCAAAGCTTGAAGGACGGCGAAGCCGTGGCCTTGCTCGCGGCGCTGTTCGCCGAGGTGCCGCCCGCGGTCATTCTGAACGCGACCGGGTTTTCGGTGCGCGCCGGGGCGGCGGCGGACCCGCTCGCGGCGGCCGACTGCCCGGTGCTGCAGGTGGTGTTCGCCGGCGGCGACGAAGCGAGCTGGCGCGAAGGGACCCGGGGCCTCGCGCCGCGCGACCTGGCGATGAACGTGGCGCTGCC
>DATMLF010000181.1:0-6441 GCA_035570595.1 Allostellaceae bacterium | reverse complement strand
TGTGCGCGTGGACGCGGCGATGGCGAGCAGCTAACCTCCCGCGGCGAAAGGCGGAGGAGGTGGCGATGCGGCTCAGCATTCTCGATGACTACCAAGGTGTCGCGCTCAATATGGCGGACTGGGCGCCGGTCAGGAGCAGCGGCGTCGAAATCGCCGTCGAGCGGCATGCTTTCGCCGATGAGGACGCGGTGGTTCGCGCGCTCGCCGGTTCCGAGCTTGTCGCGGCAATGCGCGAGCGTACGGCGTTTACGAAATCGGTCGTCGAGCGCCTGCCGAAGCTGAAGCTGCTGATTACGACCGGCATGCGCAACGCCTCGTTTGACATGGCGGCGCTGAAGGACCGTGGCGTCACCGTGTGCGGCACCGGCGGCCCGGGCGGCGGCAACGAGGACACCGCCGAGCTCGCCTGGGGGCTTATCCTCGGCGCCGTCCGGCGCATTGCCGAGGACCATCAGCTGATGCGGCAGGGTGGCTGGCAGACCCGCATCGGCCACCGCGTCGCCGGCAAGACGCTGGGCTTGTTGGGTCTCGGGCGGCTCGGCAGTGCTGTCGCCCGCGTCGGCCTTGCCTTTGGCATGAAGGCGATCGCCTGGAGCCAGAACCTGACCGCGGACAAGGCCGCGGCGCAAGGCGTCGAGCGGGTCGAGAAGGACGATCTGTTCCGCCGCGCCGACATCCTCTCGGTGCACCTGGTGCTGAGCCCGCGCAGCCGCGGCCTGGTCGGTACCCGTGAGATCGGGCTGATGAAACCGTCGGCGATCCTGGTCAACACCTCGCGCGGGCCTATCTGCGACACCGCGGCGATCATCGCCGCGCTGCGGGAGGGCCGTCTCGCCTATGCCGGGTTCGACGTTTACGACAAGGAGCCGCTGCCGATCGACCATCCGCTACGGACGGCGCCGAATGTGATCCTGACGCCGCATATCGGCTATGTCACCGACGAGAACTACCGCACCTCCTACCCGCAAATCGTCGAGGACGTCGCGGCGTTTCTCGACGGCAAGCCGGTCCGGGTGATCTGAGCCCGCAGGGCTCGGGTTCTGGGCTCGGGGCCTAGAGATGCCCGGGGCGATTTCGATCCGCCCGTCGCAAGCGAGCGATGTCGCCACGATCGCGGCGATCTATCGCCACCATGTGCTACACGGCGTGGCGTCCTTCGAGGAGGTGCCGCCGGACATCGCCGAGGTCGCTCGCCGCCGGGATGACATCATCGGGTGCGGATTGCCCTACCTGGTCGCCGAGCGGGCGGGGCAGGTGCTCGGCTATTGCTACGCCAGCCGTTACCGGACACGATCGGCCTATCGCTTTTCGCTCGAGGATTCGATCTATGTCGACCAGGCCGAGCTCGGCCGCGGGCTCGGCCGGGCGTTGCTGACCGAGCTGATCGCCCGATGCGTGGCGCAGGGCTATCGGCAAATGGTCGCGGTCATCGGCGGCAGCGACCAGTGGCCGTCGATCGGCCTGCACCGGGCGCTCGGCTTTAGCGAGGTCGGCGTGCTGCGCGCGGTCGGCTATAAATTCGGCGAGTGGGTCGATACCGTGCTGATGCAGCGCGCGCTGGGCGACGGTGCCACGACGCGCCCCGACGGAACAGGAGGCGAGCATGGCTGAGGCATTTGCCGATCCCGAACGGATCGAGGGTTATCATGCCCACATCTATTACGACCCCGCGACGCGCGAAAAAGCCGAACGCCTGCGTCAGGGGATCGGCGAACGCTTTGCGGCGAGGGTCGGCAACTGGCATGACGAGCCGGTCGGGCCGCATACGGTTTCGATGTATCAGGTGGCGTTCGCGGTGTCGGAGTTCCCGCGGCTGGTGCCGTGGCTGATGCTGAACCGCGACGGGCTCGACGTTCTGGTCCACCCGCTCGCGGGCGACAGTCTGGCCGACCATACGCGGTTTGCGATGTGGCTCGGCCAGGTTCTGCCGCTGCGGCTCGACGTCTTGCGCCGCAGCAGCGCCGGCTGAGGGCCGGCCGCTAGTGGTGCGATGCCAACGGATTCCCATCCCGTTGGCTGAATCGCACCACCAACCGATTAATCTGGTGGGCCGATTGACGCAACGCTTGGAAACCAAACGTTTCGATCGGACCGCTAGATGCGGCCGACCAACAGCAGCACCACGACGATCACCAGCAACAGTCCGACGCCGCCGCTTGGGTAGTATCCCCAGCCGCCGCTGTAGCCCCAGGTCGGCAATGCACCGATCAGCAGCAGAATTAGGATGATAAGAAGGATCGTGCCGAGCATCTCATCCGCGCCTGTTTGTTGATCACGAATCTGGAAACCCTGAACGAGCCGTTCAGTTCCCCAGCCGGTTTCAACAAGGGTGCGAAATTCGCTGTTGCCGGGAAGCGCCCCGCTCGTGGCGCAAACCAGACACAGGGTAGCGGTGCTTTCCTCCTCGTCGCCCCCGCGCATGCGGGGCCCCATAGCATCTCTGGCCTGAACAGGGGGCGGCCGCTCGTCGCTTGCCCCTTGGTTCCCGCTTTCGCGGGAATGACGGTTCAACAGGGTCGGAAAGGGCGCTAGGCGCGGTAGGATCCCCGCCATTGGCGAACCGGGCCGCAGTCGACGTGGACAAAGCCGGACCGCGGATAGTAGCCGACGCCGCCGCATCTGAGGCTCAGCGCGGCGTCGCGGATCTGCTCGGTGCTGCGCCCCTCGCTGCGCAGGTCGACCGCCATCCCCTTGATGTGATAGCTGTGCTTGGCGACCCCGACGCCTTCGAGATAAAGCCGCTGGTTGGTAGTCGGCGAGCGGTAGCCGCAGACGACGAGAAACGGCTCGTGCGTGTCGAGGCGCTCGCGCAGTTGCCCCAACAGGTCGAGAACACCGGCGTTCATCGGCCGGATCTCGTCGCTGTCGTGATCGCGCAGGATCCAGTTGATGTCGCGCACCGCCTCGCGAATGTAATGGCCGTCGGCCCAGTAGACGGTGCGCAGCCATTCGCCGGTATGGGTATTGTAAAGCGACACCGAGCGCGGAGCGAAAGACACTGCCGTGGCGGGCTTGACCAGACCAGCGGCAGCAATGCCGGCGGCGGCGCCGAGAACCCGGCGCCGGCTCAACAGTGTAGACGTATGCAATGGTTGCTCCCCCCAATTTCCCCGGGAGGGGCCATAGCATCCGATTTCCTGTCGAACAAGCCCGGTTCGCCGTAAACTTCAGGGATAGTCGCCGATCGTCGCGGTTTTCTGCCCAACGGTTGCACGGCCTTGCGCGGTTCTCACCCTATCGGCGGATTTGGTGCCCGATCTTTGCGCGATTGCCGCGGTTCGCGCGCGGCTAAGATAGGCCCAGACGGCCTCGTCGCGGTGATACGGGTCGCCGCGGAACGCGATTGAGCCGTCCGATTCGGGGACCGCGGTGCGGTAGACGATGAAAACCGGCGTCGGCTTGGGCAATGCCCGGCTGTGCGTGCGACCGACATCGATTGCCTTGTCGATATCCACCGGAGGTTCATCGAGCAGAAGGGCGGCGAGCTCGCGCGGGTTTTCGACCCGCACGCAGCCATGGCTCATCATCCGGTCGGCCGCCTGGAAGCGCCATTTCTCGGGCGTGTCGTGCAGATAGACGTCGAACCGGTCGTCCATCTCGAACTTCAGCCGCCCGAGCGAGCTGTACGGCCCAGCCTCTTGCTGGACCGCCATCGGCCCGCGCCACCGCATGTGATGCTCGGCGAGGTAGCCGCGATTGCCGGCGAGCTTGGGCAGGATCTCCTTGCGCACGATCGACGGCGGCACGTTCCACGGCGGATTGAACAGGATGTACTTGATCACCGACTGCAGCTCGGGCGTCTGCTTGTCGAGCTCGCCGACCACCACCCGCGTCGTGAAAACCGGGCGATCGTCGCGGAACAGCTGGAGCTGGGCAACCGTCGTGTCGACGACGACCCGGTCCACCGGCATGTCGCGCGGCAGCCAGCGCAACCGCTCGAGGTTGATCGCGATCTGCCGCGCCCGCCGCAGCGCGTCGGCCGTGCCGAGCGGCGCCGCGCGTCGATATTCCCCGGTCCGCGGGGCGTGGCTGCCCGACTCCGCGAGCGCGAGGTCGTCCATATAGGCGCGCCGCATCGCGAGGTAATCGGGCGACGAGGGCGCCAGCGCCTCGATCGCCTGTCCGGGGTCGGATGCCGAGATCGCGGCGTCGACGACCGTGACGACGTCGACCGGCGCCGGGTGCAGATCCTCCTCGTCGCGGCGGTCGCCGACCGGCATCGCGCCGCGCGCCAGTGCGTCGGCGTAGGAAAGAACGGCATCGGAGAGCAGCAGGTCGCGATCGACCGGCGACAGGGTGGCGGCGCGCCCGCCGAGCGCGAGACTGTGGAACGCCGCCGGGTCGAGCCCCTGCCGGTCGGCGCGCGTCACCACCGCCCACAGCGCGGCGGCCGCGGCGGGATGGCCGTCCCACACCCTCTTCCACTGGTGCATCGCGTAAAAGCGGCGCACCAGATGCTCATGCACCCGCTCGCCCGCCACGACGAGGCGGCCCGCCGGGTCGAGCCGGTCCTCGATCTCGGGATCGCCGGCGAACGGGTTGAGGGTGGCCGGGCCGGCGTTGGCGTCGATCGGCGGCGGGGCCGGGGTCGGCGGGGGCGCCGGCGGATCGGCGGCGGCGGGGGACGGCAGCGTCAGCGGCCCCGCGGCGATCGCAAACGCCAGCATCGCTGCTTGCAGGGCACTCGCGGCGCCATGCCGAACCCTGCGCACAGTAGCCACCGCCCCTCGCTCGCCGGCATCGCCAGCCGCCGCTGCCGTCGATGCCAGGACGGCGCTCGATCGGCCCAACCGCTTCCGGAAAAACATTGTCTCGCTTTGCATTGCGGCAAACATTATCACGCACAAGCCCGCTGTGCATCTGACGCATGAGGAGAACGGCCCCGTGCGGCCAAGCGCACCAAGCCCGCCACGCAAAAACCGCTCGGGCGCGGTCAGGGTCGCCGGGCAGACGCCCGAGCGCGTGCTGCGCGAGGTCTTCGGGTTCGACGATTTCCGCGGCTCGCAGCGCGCCGTCATCGAGCACGTGGCAGGCGGCGGCGACGCCGTCGTGCTGATGCCGACGGGCGGCGGCAAGTCGTTGTGCTACCAGATCCCGGCATTGTTGCGCCCGGGCCTCGGCGTCGTGGTCTCGCCGCTGATCGCGCTGATGAAGGACCAGGTCGACGCGCTGCACCAGCTGGGCGTGTCCGCCGCCGCGCTGAATTCGCGGCTGACGCCGGCCGAGGCGGCCGCGACCGAGCGCGCGGTCGGCGACGGTGCGCTCGACCTCCTCTACGTGTCGCCCGAGCGGCTGATGACGTCGCGTTGCCAGGAGCTGCTGGGGCGCACCCGGCTCGCGTTGTTCGCGGTCGACGAGGCTCATTGCATCTCGCAATGGGGCCACGATTTCCGCCCCGAATACCAGCAGCTTTCGGTCCTGCGCGAGCGCTTTGCCGGCGTGCCGCTGATGGCGCTGACCGCGACCGCCGACGAGCCGACGCGGCGCGACATCGTCGCCCAGCTTGGGCTCGGCGCCGCACCGGTCTTTGTCGCCGGCTACGACCGGCCGAACCTGTTCTACCGGATCGTGCCCAAGCGCAGCCCGCTCGACCAGCTGTGGCGCTTTGTGTCGGCGCAGCATCCGGGCGAGTCCGGGATCGTCTACTGCTTCACCCGCCGGGCGGCCGAGGAGACCGCGGCGGCATTGTCGGCGCGCGGGCGGGTCGCGCTCCCCTACCATGCCGGGCTCGACGCCGCGGTCCGCGAGCAAAACCAGGACCGCTTTTTGCGCGAGCCGGGCGTGATCGTCGCCGCGACGATCGCCTTTGGCATGGGGATCGACAAGCCCGACGTGCGCTTTGTCGCCCATCTCGACGCCCCGAAAAACCTCGAAGCCTATTATCAGGAGACCGGGCGGGCGGGACGCGACGGGCTGCCCGCCGATGCCTGGATGACCTATGGCATCGCCGACGTGATGAACCTGCTGCGGCTGGTCGACACCGGCGAGGCGAGCGAGCGCCAGGCGCGCATCGAGCGGCAAAAGATCGACGCGCTGATCGGCTATTGCGAGACGGTGGCGTGCCGGCGCCAGGCGCTGCTCGGCTATTTTGGCGAGCGCGACCATCCGCCTTGCGGCAACTGCGATAATTGCCGCGAGCCGCCGGCCACCTGGGACGGCACGATCGCGGCGCAAAAGGCGCTCTCCGCCGTCTACCGCACCGGCCAGCGCTTTGGCGCGCACTACCTGGTCGATGTGCTGCTGGGTGCCGACAACGAACGCATCCGGCGTTTTGGCCACGACCGGCTGAAGACGTTTGGCGTCGGCGCCGAGCTCGACCGGCGCGGTTGGCTGTCGGTGTTCCGTCAGCTGGCGGCGCAGGGGCTGGTCGTCCCCGACCTCGGCGGCCATGGCGGGCTGTCGCTCGGTGCGGGTGCGGCCGAGATCCTGCGCGGCGGCGCC
>DATMLF010000180.1:0-26531 GCA_035570595.1 Allostellaceae bacterium | reverse complement strand
ATCGGCTCGGCTACGGCGGCGGCTATTTCGACCGCACTCTGGCGGCACTCTCGCCGCGCCCGCTGGCGATCGGCGTCGGCTTTGAACTGTCGCGGATCGAAACGATCCATCCGCAGGATTTCGACATTCCGATGGATCTGGTCGTCACCGAAGCCGAGCTCCGCCGGCACTGATCCGCCGCCTCGATGCTGACCAAGGCGATCCTCGGCTTGTCGCTGCATGCCAAGCTGGGGCTGTGCGCGGCGCTCGTCTTTGGCGGCGTCGTCAAGGGCGTGCTCGGGGTCGGGCTGCCGCTCGTTCTCGTGCCCTTGATGGCCCAGTTTCTCGATTTGCCGGTCGCCGTGGCACTGCTTTCGGTGCCGATGGTCGTGACCAATTTCGGGCAGGCGATGGAGGGCGGCGGCACCTTGCCGGCGTTGCGCCGGCTGGCGCCAATCCTGGCGACGCTCGTGCTTGGCACCGTCGCCGGTGTGCGCCTCCTGGTCAGCGTCAACCGCCGCGCGCTCGATTTCGGCGTCGGCGCGAGCTTTATCGCTCTCTCGATCATGCTGTTCTACCTGCCGCGCGTGCGCGTAGGTCGGCGCGCCGACCGCTGGGCGGGGCCGCTCATCGGGCTGGTCGCCGGCATCCTCGGCGGCGTGACCGCGATGTTCGGGCCGCCGCTGATCGCCTACCAGATCGGCCTCGGCGTCGATCCCGACACGTTCGTCAAGCACATGGCGATCCTGGCATTGGCCGCCACCGCGACGTTGCTGGCAGCACTCGGCGGCTCGGGCGCGCTCTCCGGGCTCGACCTCCTAGTGTCGGCGGCGGCAATCATCCCGATCCAGCTCGGCATACCGCTCGGCCGCTGGCTCCGTGGGCGGGTGCCGCCGGCGGTGTTTCGCGCGGTGGTATTGTGCGCGCTCGCCTGGGCTGGCTTCGACATGCTGCGGCGCGCCATTCTTTAACGGCTTCCGGGGGGCGCCGGCTCGTAGCGGCGGTAGCGCGGCTGCCAGATCTTGGCGCGAATCGCGGCTTCGATCTCGTCGGTTTCGATGCCTTGGGTCAGCCCCTCCTTGTGCGCCTGGATCGCGGTCGCGAGTGCCACCGCAAACGCGACCTCGCGCAGCGCCGTAACCGGCGGCAGGAGACTGCCCCGCGGGTTCGACAAGGCGGGCGACGCCGCGGCCAAGGCCTTGGCCGCCGCCATGAACATCGCGTCGGTGACGCGCCGCGCCTTGACCGCGACCGCACCAAGCCCGACACCGGGGAAGACGTACGAGTTGTTGGTCTGGTCGACTTTGAACTTGACGCCGTCGCGGACGAGCGCCGGAAATGGACTGCCGGTGCCGACCACGGCGCGGCCCTCGCTCCACTCCTCGAGGTCCTCGGGTGTCGCTTCCGAGCGCGAGGTCGGGTTCGACAGCGGAAAGATCACCGGCCGGCGGTTGTTGCGCGCCATGACCCGCACGACGGCCTCCGAGAACGCGCCGGGCTGCCCCGAGACGCCGATCAGCACGGTCGGCTTGGCGTTGGTTACGACATCGAGCAGCGAAATCTTGTCGGGATGGTCGAGCACCCAGTTTTCGACGGCGGCGCGCTTTTGCAGAAAAGGCGCCTGAAACGGCTCGACCGCGTTCATGCCCTCGACCAGGAGGCCGTCGCGGTCGACCATGTAGAACCGGGCGGCGGCAACGTTTTCCGGCAGCCCGGCCTCGACCATCATCTTCAACAACAGGCTGGCGATGCCGCACCCGGCCGAGCCCGCCCCCAGCACCGCGATCCGCTGCTCGGCGAGCGGCACGCCGGTGACGTTGACCGCCGACAGCAGGGTGCCGGCCGCAACCGCCGCCGTCCCCTGGACATCGTCGTTGAACGTGCACAGCCGGTCGCGATAGCGCTCGAGCAGCCGCGTCGCGTTCGGCTTGGCGAAGTCTTCCCACTGCAGCAGCACGTGCGGCCAGCGGCGGGTGACCGCGGCGACGACCGCCTCGACAAAATCGTCGTATTCGGCGCCGCGCACCCGCTCGTGCCGCCAGCCGAGATAGAGCGGGTCGGAAAGCCGCTCCTGGTTGTCGGTGCCGACATCGAGCATGATCGGCAGGGTCGTCGCCGGGTGCAGCCCGCCGCACGCGGTGTAGAGCGCCAACTTGCCGATCGGGATGCCCATGCCGCCGGCACCCTGGTCGCCGAGCCCCAGGATCCGCTCGCCGTCGGTGACGACGATGACTTCGACGCGGTCGAAGCGCGGGTTGGCGAGGATCTGGTGCAGCCGGCGCTTGTGCGGCAGGCTGAGGAACAGGCCGCGCGGCTTTCTGAACAGCTGGCTGAACTGCTGGCAGCCGGCCCCGACGGTCGGCGTGTAGACCAATGGCAACAGGTCCTCGATGTTCTGCTCGAGCAATGCGAAGAACAGCGTTTCGTTGTTGTCGTGCAATTCGCGCAGAAAGGCGTAGCGCTCGAGGTCGCTGGCAAAGCGATGCAACACCGTCAGCCGGCGCGACACCTGCTCCTCCAGGGTGCCGATATGCGGCGGCAACAGCCCGTGCAGGCCGAACACGTCGCGCTCCGCCTCGGTGAAGGCGGTGCCCTTGTTCAACAGCGGGTCGGAGAGCAGGTCCCACCCGGTGCGCGAGGCGGCGAGGACGCCGTCATCGGGAAGCGCCGAGCGTCGCGATGGATGGGCCATCGGGATCGTCGCTCCCTTACCAGCAAGGTTTAACGCGGAGGCTGCGACGGGGCGGGCCATTACAGGCCATTCAAATCACCCGTTGCTCGCGCAGCCGGCGAACCTCGTCCTCCGAATAACCAGCCAAGCTTTGCAGCACGTCCGCGGTGTGCTCGCCTTTGAGCGGAGCGCGGGCGGGCTGGAACGGCGAATCGGACAACCGCACCGGGCAGCCGATCATCGAAAAGCGGCCGCGCGTCGGGTGGTCGAGGTCGAAGACCGTGCCGCGCTCCCTGAGATGCGGGTCGGCCAGCACCTCGGCGGTGTCGAGCACCGCCCCGCATGGGATGCCGCGGCCGGCAAACGCCTGCATGACCTCGTGCTTGTCGCGGCCGCGCGTCCAGCTCTCGATGATCTCGGTCAAGGCCGCCTGGTTGCGGGCGCGCGCCGGCGCCGTCGCAAATCGCTCGTCGGTGCGCAATTCCGGGACGCCGAGGACCTCCGTCACCGCGGCGAACATCTCCGGGTTGTCGGGCGGGATGATCATGTAGACGTAGTCGTTGCGGCCGGCGCCGGCACAGCGCACGAGGTCCGACCAGCCGCCGGTCGCCGAGCGGTTGCCGGTGCGCTCGAGCGGCTGGCCGGTCGCCAAGGTGCCGGTGTACTTGACCCGGGTCAGGTTCAGCACCGCCTCCTGCATCGCCACCTCGACCAGTTGCCCGCGCCCGGTCTGGCCGCGCTGCACGAGGGCGGCGAGGATCGCGATCGCGAGGTGCATGCCGGTGCCGGAATCGCCGATGTTGGCGCCGTTGACGAGCGGCGGCCCGTCGGCCTCGCCGGTGACGCTCATCGCCCCCGAGGTCGCCTGCGCCACCGGCTCGAAGCACTTGAAACCGCTGTAGGGCCCGTATGAGCCAAACCCCTTGACCGAGGCGTAGACCGCGCGTGGGTTGAGCGCGTGCACCGCCTCCCAACCGAGGCCGAGCCGCTCCATGACGCCCGGCCCGAGGTTTTCGGCGACGATGTCGCATTTGGCGACGAGCCGGCGGGCGATCTCCTTGCCCTCCTCAGTCTTCAAGTCGAGGACCACGCTGCGCTTCGAGCTGTTGAGCAGCAGAAAAAAGAAGCTGTCGAGGTCGGGGTTGTCCATGTTCCACAGCCGGCGCGCCCGGTCGCCGTGGGGCGGCCGCTCGATCTTGATCACGTCGGCGCCGAGCCAGGCCAGCATCTGGGTGCAGGACGGGCCCGCCTGGTCGTGCGTGAAGTCGATGACGCGAATGCCTGCGAGCGCCTCACTCATCTCGGGTTTCCTTCTGACGATGACCGCCGGTCGGTGCGAGGGTGGCATCCTTCGCGGAGCCGGTCCACTATCGGCTCGCTTGTTTGGATGAGCGCGCAAGCGCACTCTTTCGCTTGTCGGGAAATTTAGGGGCACGGCGAGAACACTGCCGGGCGAACCACGTTTAGCATTGGGTCGAGCCGGGCGAGGACTCGCCGCAGAACGCGAGCGAGGCGGGGCCTGGCGTGACAAGGAGGATGAGCTGGCGATGGCGGCCACGATGCCAACGAGCGTCTTGTGAATATCCGAGGCGCGCGGGACGAGCCCGGTCGCGGGGCCGCCGCGTACGATCAAGGAGGTGGCGCGGCGTTGGAACCGTGGGCGGCGACCGACAGGGCGATGATGACGCGCTGCATCGAACTGTCGCGGATGGCGATGACCAAGGGCGAATATCCGTTTGGCACGGTGATCGCGCTCGACGGCGAAATCATCGCGGAAGCGGTCAATTGCACCAACCGCGAAGACGACGTCTCGCGTCACGCCGAGATCATCACACTTTCCCATGCCCAAAAGGCGATCGGGCGCCAGCAGCTGCGCCGCTGCACGCTCTATTCCAACATCGAGCCGTGCGCGATGTGCGCCTATTGCATTCGCGAGGCCTGGGTCGGCCGGGTGGTCTACGCGCTCGGCTCGCCGGTCATGGGCGGCCTGTCGAAGTGGAACATCTTGCGCGACGACGGCGTGTCGGACCGCATCCCCGAAATCTTTGGCCCCGTGCCGGAGGTGGTGAGCGGGGTTCTGCTCAAGGAAGCCCAGCAAGTCTGGCGGGAGTGGAGCCCGTTCGCCTGGGAGATGATCAAGCTGCGGGGCCTGCTGACCGCCCCCTCAACGCAAGCCGGCCAAGTCCTCGTGCATCCGGGGCGTAGCCGGTCTTGGCGCCACTACCTGCACATCCTGTTCATGCGGACGAGCCCGTCGCGCGGTCGCGTCGGGCGCGCCATGCCGCGGCGCGGCGACCTTTGAGCTGGGAGACGCCGCCGCGCGGGCATGCCCCCGCGGCGCGGGCGGCCCCGGCGCAAGGTGCGGCCGAGATCGGCGAGGCCGGCGGCGCGGCCGCGGCGCTCGGCCGCCGGTTTGCTCCACACGGCCGGTTCCGCCGGGTGCTGCGCCGCGCCATCCACTTTTTTGCCTATCACCTGATCCTGGCGCGGCGGCGGGTGCGCGTCACGCAGGCCGCCGGCTTTCGCTTGACCGTGCGCCCGACGGTGTTTCACCCGCGCTATTTCATCAGCAGCGAGTGCTTCGCCGAGTTCATCAGCCATCTCGACCTGGCCGGCAAGCGCGTCCTCGATATCGGGACCGGATCGGGCATCCTGGCGCTCGCCGCGGCGCGCGCCGGCGCCGGCCAAGTCGTTGCCGCCGACATCAACCCGAACGCCGCGCTCTCGGCCGGCGAAAACGCGCGGGCCAACGGCTTGGGCGAGCGCATCGACGCGGTCGGCTGCGATTTGCTCTCGGCGTTTGCGCCGCGGCCGCTCTTTGACGTGATCTTGTCGAGCCCGCCCAAGCACGCCGGCGAGCCGCGCGACCTCGCCGACCGCGGCTGGCATGCCGGCCCGCGCTATCGCGACGTAGCCGCGCTGTTCGAGCAGGCGCGCCAGCGGCTGAAGCCGGGTGGGCGGCTTTACGTCATGGTGTCGTCGGACACCAACCTCGACTTGTTCGGCCGGCTGATCGAGCGCGCCGGGTTCCGCGCTCGCGCCGCCTACGAGCGTTCGATCCTGATCGAATCGTTCATCATCTACGAGCTGTTCGCGAGCGCTTAGCGCGGGTTTCGACCGAGGGCGGAATCAGTCGTCAGTCGCGGGCGGGGCCCGGAGGGTGCGCCAGCGCGGACCAGCCGGCCTCGGTCAACTGTTCGAGCGCGGGGAAACGAGCCTTATACGCCATCTTCGGGCTGTCGGCGATCCAATAGCCGAGATAGACGAACGGCGCGGCCAGCCGCCGGCATTCGTCGACGAGCCGCAGAATGCTCCAGCTGCCGAGGCTGCGCTTTTTCTGCTGCGGGTCGAAAAAGCTGTAAACCGCTGATATGCCGTCGTCGACCCGGTCGATCAATGAAACGGCCACAAGGCTGCCGGCGCCGTCGCGAAGTTCCGCGACCTCGGTGCGCACCGGCGTGTCCTCGACCATCGCACGATAGTCGCGGTAGCTCATCGTCGCCATTTCACTGTCGCCGTGGCGGGCGTGCTGATAGGCGAGGAACAGCCGGAATTGCCCCGCCGTCGCGCGCGCCGGCGCGAAATCGGCGGAGAGGTCGCGGTTGGCGTTGCGGATGCGCCGGGTCCAACGCGTGTCGCGGAAACTCGCGACGGCAATGCGCACCGGCACGCAGGCGGCGCAGCCGCGGCAGGCGGGGCGGTAGGCAAAGCGATGGCTGCGGCGAAACCCGGCCCGCGACAAATCGTCGTAGGCGCGGGCGGTCGCGGGGCTGTCGAGCTCGACGATCAGCTTGCGCTCGTGGCGACCCGGAACATAGGGGCAGGCTACCGGCGAGGTCGCAAAAAACTGCAGCAGAGGTGCGGCAAGGGGCTCGCGCGCCGCGCCGAGGCGCTTGCCGCGAGGCAGCCCATCGCGCGCCGGTCTGTCGCCGCCGTCGGCCGGGCCAAGATCCATCCCTCTTCCTACCCCTCGAGTCCTGTCATTTCGCCTAAGTATGAACGAGACCGGGGCGGCGGTGCCAGCCCTGCGCGCGCCCACTCACTTCGGACCTGCGGTCCAGCGAAAGCCGGTTAGCACGCCGTTGTCGAACGTGCACTCGACAGCGAGGTGACGGGCGACCGGCGGATGCGGCGGCAGGTTGGCCCGGTCGCCTGCGACATGCGCGACGATCTTGGTCAGGCTGGTCGCCGCGGCCTCGCGCTTGGTGATGTCGATGTCGGCGCCGGGATAGGCCTGTTTCATCAGGTCGGCGCAGCGCTCCGCCATGCCGCCCTGCGGGGCGAGGCCGCAACCGGCGGCGGCGCCGCACAGAAGGACGGCGCACGCGATCTCAGCAGCAATGGCTGCACGGGCTCGTCGAATACGGCGCATGCAGCGATACTGCGCGGCGCGGCGTCGAAGATCAAACCCGGGCAACATCAAACCCGGGCACGACCAAGCCCGGCGCCGAGGAGGCTTGCGATGCGCGCGCAGCTGCTGACCGCAGCAAGACAGCCACTGGTCGCCGCGGACCTGCCGGCGCCGCGGCCGGGCCCGCAGCAGGTGCTGATCGCGGTGCATGCCTGCGCCGTCTGTCGCACCGACCTGCATGTCGTCGACGACGAACTGCCGAACCCCAAGCTGCCGCTCGTGCTCGGCCACGAGGTGATCGGCACGGTCGTCGAAAAGGGTGCGGAGGTCGGCCGTTTCGCGATCGGCGACCGGGTCGGCGTGCCGTGGCTCGGCTGGACCTGCGGGGTTTGCGAATACTGCCGTAGCGGTCGTGAGAATTTGTGCGACCGGGCGCGGTTCACCGGCTACGACATCGACGGCGGCTATGCCGAGCTCGCCGTCGCCGACCAGCGCTATTGCTTTGCGATCGACCCTGCTTACGGCGACGTGGAGGCGGCGCCGCTGATGTGCGCCGGGCTGATCGGCTACCGCACCCTGCGCATGACCGGCGACGCGCGGCTCGTCGGCATCTACGGGTTCGGCGCCGCCGCCCACCTGGTCGCCCAGGTGATCCGCCACCAGGGCCGGCGGCTGTTCGCGTTCACCCGCCCGGGCGACCGCGAGGCGCAGGAGTTTGCGTGCCGGCTCGGCGCCGAATGGGCCGGGGATTCGACGGCCACACCCCCCGAGCCGGTCGATGCGGCGCTGATCTTTGCGCCCGTCGGGGTATTGGTGCCGGCGGCGCTGGCCGCGACCAAAAAGGGCGGCACCGTGGTCAGCGGCGGCATCCACATGAGCGACATCCCGTCCTTCCCGTACCGCCTGCTGTGGGAGGAGCGCGTCGTGCGCTCTGTCGCCAACCTGACGCGCCGCGACGCCGAGGAGTTTCTGGCTTTGGCGCCAAAGGCCGGGGTGCGCGCCGAGACCGTCCCCTACCCGCTCGACCGCGCCAACGACGCACTTGCCGATTTGCGGCACGGCCGGCTGCGCGGAGCCGCGGTGCTGGTGCCGTGAGGGCTCGCGCGGCGCCAGGTTGATCGAACAGTGCAAGGCGTTGACGACGCCGGTTTCCGGATCGATCCTGATGCCGCACCAGTCGGCCGCTGCAACCGGCCGCCGGAGCAGATAGCCGTAACGGGTAGCCATAACCGATAGAAGGTCACGATCGTGAAATCGCCAAGGCGACGCAGCGAGCCCGCCAATCGTCCGCTCACTCCCGCCGCCAGGGCACGCGTCGGCGAAGCGCGGGGGCGGCGATGACGTCGTTTCCGGCGGACGTCGACGTAGCGGTCATCGGCGCCGGCGCCGCCGGCATCGGCGCCACCCGGCGGCTTGCCGAGGCGGGCGGGTTGACGGTGCTGGCATTGGAGGCGCGCGACCGCGTCGGCGGCCGCGTCAACACGATCGCACCCGCCGGCTTTGCGCTCGACCGTGGTGCGGAATGGCTGCACTCGGCCGATCGCAACCCACTGTCGCCGATCGCCCAGCGGCTCGGGTTTGCGGTGCATCGCCGGCCGCCGGAATGGACCTCGCGGCTGTCGCGGAGCGGCGAGACGCCCGCGGCCGAGGCCGACTGGCTCGCGACCCGCGAAACCCAAGGTCGGCTGCGCCGCAAGGCGGCGTCAGAGCGGGAGGACCGCTCGCTGGCGAGCACGCTCCCGCCCGGAGGGCGCTGGAACCAGCTCCTCGACGCCACCAGCACCTGGGCCAACGGCGCCGAGCTCGACCGCGTCTCGGTCAAGGACTATGTCCGCTACGACGACAACAGCACCAACGTGAACTGGCGCCTCGGCGAGGGCTACGGCCGGCTGTTCGAGACATTGGCCGAAGGGCTGCCGGTCGCGTTGGACACTTCGGTGTCGCGGGTCGATCATCGCGGGCCGACGATCGAACTCGAAACGGCGCGCGGCACGGTGCGCGCAAGGCGGGTCGTCACGACGGTGCCAACCTCGATTCTGGCGGCGGAAGCGCTTCGCTTCACGCCGGCGCTGCCGGAAAAAATCGCGGCGGCGGCGGGGCTGCCGCTCGGGGTCGACGACAAGCTGTTCATCGCGCTCGACGACGAGGCGAGCGATCTGGCGGGCGACCTCGGCCAGGACGGCTTTCTCGTCGGCTCGACCACCAGGCGCGAGACTATGAGCTATCAGCTGCGCCCGCTCGGCCGGCCGGCGATCTACTGCTTTTTCGGCGGGCGGTTTGCCGCGGCGATGGAGCGGGAGGGAGCGGCGGCGATGTTCGCCTTTGCCGCCGACGAGCTCGCGGACATCCTCGGCAGCGGCATCCGCAACCACATCTCGCCGCTCGCCGCGACGGCCTGGCTCCACGACCCGTGGTCGCGCGGCTCTTACTCCTACGCCATGCCCGGCCATTCCGGCGACCGCGCGACCCTGGCAGCCCCGGTCGACGAACGGCTGTTTTTCGCCGGCGAGGCGACCTCGCCGAACTTTTTCTCGACCGCGCACGGCGCCTATATGACGGGCGTTGCCGCCGCCGACGCCGTCCTCGCCAGTCTTGGGCGGCGCTAAAGCCGCGCCGGCGGGCGCTCGTTGACGGCGGAGACGCGCACGCCGCTGTCGTCAAGCCGCAAGGTGCTGAGCGAGGCGAGGCCGATTTCGAGCCGCGCGTAAAGGTCGAGCGGCATGCCGAGCGCGAACAGCAGCGCGGCCCGGATCACGTCGCCATGGCTGACCACGAGGACCGTCCCGTCGGGATGGGCGCGGCGCAGTTCGAAGAGGGCGTCGACGGTGCGGTCCTGCACCTGGCGCCAGCTTTCGCCGCCCGGTATCGCGGCGATGCTGCGGCAGGTCTGCCATGGCGGCCAGCGCGGGTCGGCGCGGACCTGGTCGAAGGTGAAGCCGGTCCATTCGCCAAAGTCGAGCTCGATCACGTCGTCGCGGAACGTGACCGGCAGGCCGAGCCGGGCGGCGACGATGTCGGCGGTCTCGCGGGTGCGCTCGAGCGGGCTCGAGTAGATCGCGTCGATCTTTGCGCCGACCAGACGCTCGGCGACCGCCGCGACCTCGGCGCGCCCCGCCGGCGACAGGCCGATGCCCGGCAGGCGGCCGTTGACGCGCCCGAACACGGCGGGCTCGCCGTGCCGCAAAAGATGAAAAACCGTCACCCGCCGATCCTCTGACCGTTGAACGAAGGGCGATCGTAGCATCGCTCGCGCGGCGCGTCTTGCGGCCTCCAGGCTTCCGCCGGCCCTGACGCAGCCAATGTTCAGGGACGGGCGACGCGAGGCGGCGCTCGACTCGCGCCGGCGATTTGCGGCACAAGCAGCGGCAGCAAAGGCACGGCATTGGCATCGGGTAGAGGCCCTGTATGGCGGAAATCTCGCGGCAGCATTGGTCGGCGCGGCGCTACGCCGAGACCGCGCATTTCGTGCCGACGCTCGGAGCACCCGTGCTGGAGCTGCTGGCGCCGAGGCCGGGCGAGCACATACTCGACCTCGGCTGCGGCGACGGCGTCCTGACCGAAAAAATCGCCGAGGGGGGTGCGGTTGTGGTCGCGGTCGACGCCGCTCCCGACATGGTTGCCGCGGCGCGGGCGCGTGGGCTCGACGCGCGGGTCGCGGCGGGGCAGGACCTCGATTTCGCGGGCGTGTTCGACGCCGTGTTCTCAAATGCCGCTCTGCACTGGATGCGCCCGCCGGAAACCGTCCTGGCACGCATATTCAAGGCGCTGAAGCCGGGCGGCCGGCTAGTCGCCGAGATGGGCGGCCAGAACAACACGGCGGCGATCATGGTGGCGCTGCGCGCGGTCGTGGGCCGCCGCGGGCTCGACGCCGGCCGCCTCAGCCCGTGGTATTTTCCCTCGGCCGAGGCCTATCGCGACAAGCTCGAGGCCGCCGGGTTCATGGTCGACGAGATCGGCATCATGCCGCGTCCAACGCCGCTTGCCGCCGGGCTCGAAGCGTGGCTCGACACCTTTGCCGACGATTTCTTTGGCCCATTGCCGTCCGCCGACCGCATGGCTGCGCGCCGCGAGGTCGTCGAGCTGTTGCGCCCGGTGCTGACCGACGAGCGCGGCGTCTGGGTCGCCGACTATGTCCGCCTGCGGTTCCGCGCTTTTCGCCCAAGCTGAGTGCCGCACGAAATCCCGCTGATCTCGACGATTGCGGTCGGGCTGGCGCTCGCGTTCGCCGGCGGCTTCGCGTCGGCGCGGCTCGGGTTGCCGCCGATCGTCGGTTATCTCATGGCCGGTGTCGCGGTCGGCCCGTTCACGCCCGGCTACGTCGCCGACGTTCACCTCGCGCCGCAGCTCGCCGAGATCGGCGTCATGCTGCTGATGTTCGGGGTCGGGATGCATTTTTCGATCCGCGACCTGATGGCGGTCCGCCGGATCGCGGTGCCGGGGGCGATCGGGCAGATCGCAGTCGCGACGGCGCTCGGCCTCGGCATCTCGCGGCTGTGGGGCTGGAGCTTTGGCGCGGGGCTCGTGCTCGGGCTCGCTCTGTCGATCGCGAGCACGGTCGTGATGCTGCGGGCGCTGGAGGAGCGCGGCATGCTGGGCCTCGCCGACGGCCGCATCGCAACCGGCTGGCTGATCGTCGAAGACCTGTTCACGGTCGCGGCGTTGGTCATCCTGCCGGCGGTGGCCGCGATGCCGGGCGGCGGTGGTGGGATGTCGGCGGCGCGGCTCGCCCTGCCGCTCGCCGTGACCCTCGCCAAGGTGGCCGGCTTTGTCGCCTTGATGCTGGTGGTCGGCGCCCGGGTGCTGCCGTGGCTCCTGGAGCAGGTCGTGCGCACGGGGTCGCGCGAGCTGTTCACCCTGGCGGTCGTCGCGGTGGCGCTCGGCATCGCCTTTGCCGCCTCCGAGCTGTTCGGGGTTTCGTTTGCCCTCGGGGCGTTTTGCGCCGGCGTCGTCGTCAGCGAGAGCGACCACAGCCATCGCGCCGCCGAACAGGCCAAACCGCTCGAGGACGCCTTCGCGGTGTTGTTCTTTTTGTCGGTCGGCATGCTGTTCGACCCGGGCATCCTGGTGCGGCATCCGTTTCAGGTGCTGGCGGTGCTGGCGGTGATCCTGCTCGGCAAGTCGATCGCCGCTTTTGCGATCGTGCGGCTCGCCGGATATCCGGCGGCAACCGCGTTGACCGTCGCGGCGAGCCTCGCGCAGATCGGCGAGTTTTCGTTCATGCTGGCGGCGCTTGGCGCGGCGCTCGGGCTGCTCAGCGCCGACGGCCAGAACCTGATCCTTGCCGGCGCGTTGATTTCGATCACCCTGAACCCGGCGGCCTTCGGCCTTGCCGCGGCGTTGCGCCGCCGGCTCGACCGCGGTCAGCCGGCCTGAGCCCGCACGCCGCCCTCGGGGCGCCGCACGTCGGCGCCGGCCGGGGCGGCAAGCGGTGCAGCGGCCGCCATTCGCTCTTCGATCTCGTCGATCGCCTCGGAAAGCGTCGTCGCCACCGCATCGGCCCCGGTCACCGCCAGCGCGTCGTCAGGCAACCGGTCGCCAGCGCCAATCCCCCAAAACCCGACCACGATACGCGACCGCGGCGCCCGCCGCCGCAGCCGGCGGACGATATGGCGGGCGCGGGCGGCGGAACCGGTGCTGATCAGCGACAGGCAGACGACCGCCGCGTCTCTGAGCGACACCCGCTGCGCGCCGAGCGCCGCCGGCGAGTCGGGCGCGAAGACGTAGGCTGCGCGCCCGCGCGCCCGCAACAGGCTGGCGAGCAGCATCGCCGCCGCCTCGTCGAGCTCGTTACGCCCGGCGATGCAGACGACAAATCCGCTGTCGGGCGGGCTTGCGGCCTCGGCCGCCGGGTCCTCCTCGATGACCGAGTCCTCGAACAGGTTTTCGAGAATCTTGGCGAAGGCGTCCTTGATCGTCTCGCGCCGTTCCGGCGGCAAAATCCCGCGGTCGCTGTCGGACTGGGCGCGCGCCAGCACCGGGACCGCGACCTCCTCGACAAATTCGGCGATCGACTTTTCCTTGGCGAACTCTTCCGCCTGCTCGGTCGCCTCCTCCGGGTCGTCGGCGAGGAGCCGCTGGTAAAACGTCTCGTCTGGGGTCAGCACCGGCTCGCTGCCAAGCATCACGTCGAGAAAGGTGAGCTGCGGCACGTGGCGGCCGAGCACCAGCAGGCAAGCCGTCAGCGGCGTCGACAGCAGCAACCCGATCGGGCCCCACAGCCAGGTCCAGAACACAGCGGCAATGATCACTGCGACGGAGGACAACCCGGTGCTGCCGGCGTACAGCCGCGGCTCGACAATGTTGGCGACAATCAGCTCGGTGGCGACGAACAGCAGAGCCGTCCATGCCAGCAATGACCAGCCGGGGTCGACGGCGATGGCGAGCGCCATCGGAAAGAACGCGGCGATCACGATGCCGAGATACGGGATGAAGCGCAGCAGCACGACGAGCATGCCCCACAGCGCCGCGTTGGGGACGCCGATGACCGCGAGGCCGATCCCGATCAAGGTGCCCTCGACGGCGTTGACCGCGAGCTGCGAGAGCAGGTAGCGGCTGACCCGCTGTGCCGCCTCGTTCATGGCCTCGGTGGTGCGGTGCAGGTCGCCGGCGCCGGCGAGCCGGAGCACCCGGTCGCGCAGCTCCTCGCGCTCCAGCAGGATGAAGATGACGAGGACGATGACCAGCCCGGCCATCGCCAGCGGCTGCAGCAATGGGCCGACCACGGTCTCGGCGATCTCGAGCGGCGTCATCCCGGGCTGCTCGACCTCGACCGGCAGCGGCCGGGCGGGTTCGGCGGCCGTGTTGTTAGCGGCCGTGTTGTTAGGTGTAGGGCGCTGGGCCGCCGGCTTTGCCGGCGGCGTTTGCGACTGCTTCAGCTCGGCGGTGGCCTGGTGGAGTGCCGAAGCGACGCGCTGCAGCGGGATCGCCTTGGGGAGCGCGCGCAGCTTTGCCTCGATGTTGTGCCGGTATTGGGGAAGCTGCGGCCCGAGCAGCGAGATTTCCTCGCCGACCACCGCCGCGAACGCAAACATCGCGAGAAAGGCGACGAGCACGGTCACCGCGACCGCGGTCACGCGGCCCGCTCGCAGCCGCCGCAGCTCGCGGACGGCGGGCGCCAGCAGAAAGCTCAGCAGCACGGCGAGCGCGAACGGGACGAGGACCTCGCGCGCGAAATAGAGCGCCGCGACAATCGCGCCGAGCGTCAGAAACGTCAGCGTCCCCGTGAGGCTGCGCAGCAGGTCCTCGCCGCGGGTTCGCCCGGTCTCCGGCAGCCGATCGGCCATTCTAATTCATCCCCCGCATCAGGCTGGCGTCGGCAACTGCGGGACGTTCGATCGCTCCGCGCCGGGTTTGTTTCTCGTCGCGGCTCGCCAGTGCGATTGAGTCGACCTTAAACGCTTTGCAACGGGAACAAATCCCGGTCGCTTGGGAAGCCGGCGGTCGGGGAGGACGCCGCAACCCGCACCGGTCGGGAAATGGAGTGCCGCCCCACCGCCGATACCCTTCGCGGAACCGAAGATCGACGCGACCTGTTTTCGACTGCGGATGGTAACTGAAACGGGAACATCGAAATGGACAAGGATCGTATCGCGGGCGGTGTCAAAAAGGCGACCGGCGCGATCAAGGAGGGTGTCGGCCGGGCCACCGGCGACCGGCGGACCGAAGCCGAAGGCACCGCCGAGAAGGCCGAAGGCCGGGTGCAAAGCGCGGTTGGTCACGCGAAGGACGCCGCCCGCGAACTTACAAACAAGAAGTAACGCCGCCGCTGCCGCGGCTATTGGAACGGAGGGACGCAAATGGGCAGAGGCATCCTGCTTTGGCTGCTCGGAATCCCGATCCCGATCATCATACTTTTGTTCTTGTTCCACGTAGTCTAGGCGATCGGAGCGGAACCTAATCAATCGATCTTTGTTCGAGCAAAGGTCTAAGTCAAGCACAGGAGGTACGCGTGACGAAATCGAACCTGACCGCTGCCGTCGCAGCGATCCTGATGGCAACCTCGCCGCTGGCCTACGCGCAGTCGGCGACGGCGACGCACGAGACCAGCGCCGCGGTGACGAGCCCGGTCGGAGCCCAGATCCAAAGCGACCAGGTCCGGGCGAGCAAGATGCTCGGCAGCACCGTCTACGACGTGCAGAACCGCGACATCGGCTCGGTCAAGGACCTGATCATCGACAAGGACGGCCGGGTTGCGGCGGCGGTTGTCGACGTCGGGACCTTCCTCGGCATGGGCGGCAAGTACGTCGCGGTGCCGCTGAGCGCGATCAAGACGGACAACAACCGGCTGACCTTGGACATGACCAAGGAGCAGCTGCAGCAGGCGGAAGCCTATAACCTGACGAACAACAACACCGGCTCGGGAAGCACGACCTCGCCGGTCACCGGCGGGCATCTGGGCTCGGCCAGCGGCACCAACCGCTAGCGCATGACCCGATCGGGTCGGCTCGCCCCTCACCCAGCTCCGGGTAGGGCTCGGCCCGCCTCGCCCCAATTCTTCGCAGCCCTCTCCCCCCGGGGGGAGAGGGCTGCTGTTGCGACGTTCGTCGCGTTTTGCTGTCTAGCGTGAAATGGGAGGAGCCGGCGCGTCCAACCCATTTCCTGACTGTTGCTGTCGTAATCGAAATACTCCAGACCCGGCTTCGTAGGAACCCGGGTTATGGACGCCGAAATAGTTGTTGCCTTCGCTTGCAAAGCGGTACGGGCCCCGTCTCGACCTCCAAAGCCGACAACTGCGAGGATGTTCTCGACCGGGATGCGGAGCTGGTCGGCGGCCTTTTGCCCGTCGGCGAGATGCGCGTCGACGGAACGCTCCTTCATCGCCTGGACCGGGTTCATCGGCGCCGTTGCCGGCTGGATATTGGCGTCGCCGGCGCCCGTGCCGCCGCCGGTCGTCCAATCGCCGCCGCCGGGGCCGCCCGGGATCCTCGGCTCCTGCTCCCAGCTGGGATTGTATTTTTGCAGGCAAGCCTCGTGCGCCAGGCTTTGCCATGCCCTCGGGCGCGATCTCGCGAAAGCCTGGCCGCACCGCGCGGGACGAGGCTGTAGGCGCGGGCAAACGCGATGGTCACAGGACCTCCCCAAATGCTATAACCGCGGTGAGCTTATGTGTTCTTGGTATGTTCCATCATCAAAGCCAAGGCGCGCTTGAGCAACTGTGCGAGCCGACCGAGCGGCGACCAGGGTGGCGGCGGGAGAGGGTGAGGGATGGCCACACTCGACGAGATCGTGGCGGCGGCGGCAAAGGTGTTCCGCACCAAGGGCTATCATGCCGCGACGGTGCGCGACATCGCCGAGGCGGTCGGCATCCTGAAGGGCAGCCTCTACCATCACTTCGAGAGCAAGGAGGCGCTCCTTTACCTCGTCGTCAAGGAGCCGATCGCGCAGATGTTTCGCACGATCGCCGCGGTCGCCGAGGCCGATCTGCCCGCGACCGAAAAGCTGCGTCGGGCGATTGCCGCGCATCTCGAAGCCTTTGACCGCCATTATCCGCATCTCTTTGTGTACTTGCGCGAGCGCGAGGCGGTGAAACGCCGGTTTCGCGAGATGATCGGCTTTTCACCCAAGGACTACGAGCGCTGCTGGCAGCAGATTTTGCGGGAAGGCGTCGAGAGCGGGGAATTTCGCCCCGATCTCGACATCCAGGTGACGTCCTATGGCCTCTTGGGCATGCTGAATTGGGCCTACAAATGGTACGATCCGCAAGGCCGCCTGAGCATCACGGAGGTCGCGGCGCAATTTACCGCGCTGGCGCTCGGCGGCCTTGCCGCCGCCGAGCCGAGTGCCCCGCGAAGCGGCCGTCGCGCGGCATCACGAACTCGCCGCACCGACATATCGAGGGTGGCACCGCTCGGCTTTGACAACACCCGAACGGGAGGGTAGCCTTCGGCTACCAAACGCTTGTTTGGTGGGAACGCCTTTCGGTTGGCTCTACTCCAAACTCCGCCAGGAGACGGCTAATGCGCAACGAATACAACGTCATCGACGCCGACGGTCACATCCTCGAGCCATTGGATTTGTGGGAGAAATACATCGACCCGAAATACCGCGACCGGGCGCCGAAGATCGTCAAGGGCGAGAACGGCAAGGAGCGGCTCGTCATCGAGGAGCACGCGGTCGGCGACGGCCAGCGCGGCATCGGCCGGATTGGTGCTGTCGGCGCGCGCCAGGGCGTCGTCGAGGGCGACACGATGGCCTACAAGGACGGCAAGCCCGGCGGGTTCGACCCGCATAAGCGCATCCCCGACATGGATGCCGACGGCATCGACGCGGCGTTTTTGTATCCGAGCCTCGGGTTGTTTTCGGGTGCCATCCACGACCCCGAACTGGCGGCGGCGGTGTGCCGCGCCTACAACCGCTGGCTCGCCGACTATTGCAAGCCTTACCCCGACCGCCTGTTCGGCATTGCCATGCTGCCGTTGCAGTCGGTCGAGCTGGCGATCGACGAAATGAAGTTCGCGCGCAAGGAATTGGGCTTCCGCGGCGGCTTCATCCGGCCGAACCCTTACAGCGACAAGATGATCCACGACGAGCGCTACGAACCGTTCTGGGCCGCGGCCGAGAATCTCGACTTCGCGATCGGCTTTCACGAGGGTGCCTCGAGCGGCATGCCGACGGTCGGCGTCGACCGCTTCGAGGGCCGCGGCGCGCGCCACATCATCAGCCACACCATGGAGATGATGCTCGCCTGCATGAGCGTGATCTGGGGCGGCGTGTGCGAGCGTCACCCGAAAATCCGCATCGCCTTTCTCGAATCAGGCGGCGGCTGGATAGCACCCTGGCTCGACCGCATGGACCGTCATTTCGACGACCAGGGCTTTAACGATTCCGGGCTGACGACGCGGCCGAGCGAATTGTTCCAGCGCAATTGCTGGATTTCGTTCGAGCCGGTCGAGGGCAGCATCAAGGCGCTCGCCGACTACATCGGGCCGCACAAGATCCTGTGGGCGACCGACTATCCGCACCCCGACGGCTTCTTCCCGGGCGCGCCGAAGATGATCATGGACCGCATGGACGGCTTGTCGGCCGAAACCAAGCACCAGGTCATGGCCGGGGGTGCGATGGGGCTCTACGGGCTGAACTGACGTAACCAAAGGGGCGCCGGGACATCCCCGGCGCCATCGTCCTTAATGGTGCCTTCGGGGCAGCAGCGGATCGGGAGAAAAGCATGTCGGTAAGACTGGTCGTGACGATCACCGCGGCGCCGGGCAAGGGCGCCGGGCTGGCGCAAGCCTTCAAGGGCCGTTGCGCCGAGGTCGTCAAGGAACCGGGTTGCGAGCAGTTCGAGGTGTTCCAGAGCGCCATCGACCCGGACAAGCTGGTGCTGCTCGAGCGCTGGGCCGACCAGGCGGCGCTCGACGTGCATGCCAAGGTCAACACGACGCGCCCGCCGTTGCCCGCCGGACTGCGGGTCGGCAACGGCGAGCGCGAGGACTACGAATACAAGCGCACGCGCTAGAACTGCCGCGAGTTCAAAGCAAACCTTGTTTTCGTTTTGGCCGGGCTTGGCCCGGCTATCTACGCCTCTGAGTACCCGAAGCGAAGACGTGGATACGCGGGACAAGCCCGCGCATGACGACATCGGACCAGTGAGCGGCCAATGGCGTTCGCCACGTCACGGGAGGGCAATTCATGGGCTGGCTCGACGGCGAGGTCGCATTGGTGACGGGCGGCGGTTCGGGCATCGGCCGCGCCGTCGTCGAGCGCTACGTCGAGGAAGGGGCGCGGGTCGCGGTCATGGATCGCGCCGCCGACCGCGGCGAAGAACTTGAAGCGCGCTTTGGCGGCAAAGTCGTCGCCGTCTCAGGCGACGTCAGCCGGCTCGACGACAACCAGCGAGCCGTCGCCGAAACCGTCGCGGCGTTTGGCCGTCTCGACATCTTTGTCGGCAATGCGGGCGTGCTCGACGGCTTTGTCCGGCTTGCCGACATGCCCGAAGACCGGCTCGCCGCCGCCTGCGACGAGTTGTTCGCGATCAACGTCAAGGGCTGCATCTTGGGCGCCAAGGTCGCGCTCGAGGCGCTCGGCAAAAGCTCGGGCTGCATGATTTTTACCGCGTCCGGGGCGGGGTTCACCTCGGCCGGCGGCGGGGTGATCTACACCGCCTCGAAGCACGCGGTGGTCGGGATCATCCGGCAACTGGCGGTCGAGCTCGGGCCAAAGATCCGGGTCAACGGCGTCGCCCCTGGCGGCACGATGACCGATTTGCGCAGCGTCGCGGCACTGTCGCTGGAAAACCGCTCGCAATTCGCCGAGCCCGGGACGGCGGAGCGGATCGCCGCCGGCAATCCGCTGCAATTGGCGCTCGACCCGGCCGATCTCGCCGGCGCCTATGTGTTTCTCGCGTCGCGCGTCAATGCCCGCGGCATCACCGGGTCGGTCGTCTCGGTCGACGCCGGGTCGACGTTGCGCATGATGCGACGGAATTAGGGCTATACACCAAGCGCGTCCGAGCGTCGCCCCTACCCCCACGCCTTTTGGCGCGGGTCCCTCCCTCTCCCCGCTCGCGGTGAGAGGGCTGGGGTGAGGCGAAATCCGCCCGGAAACAATACGACGAGCTGAACAGGGGGCATGGATGGCGGCAAATCTGAACGGGCTGGTCGACAGCGAGAACGGGCTGGTCAGCCGCCGCATCTTTATCGAGCCGGGGATCTACGAGCAGGAACTGGAGCGGATCTTCGCGCGATGTTGGCTGTTTCTGTGCCACGACAGCCAGCTCCCGCGGCCCGGCGACTTCTTTGCCACCTATATGGGCGAAGACCCGGTTTTGGTGGTGCGCGACAGCACCGGCAAGGTCAACGCCTTTCTCAATGTCTGCCGCCATCGCGGCAACCGTTTGTGCCGCGCCGAATTCGGCAATGCCGCGAGCTTTACCTGCGCCTATCACGGTTGGACCTACCGCAACGACGGGCGGTTGTCCGGTGTCCCCTACCTCAAGGAAGCCTACCATAACGAACTGAATCGGGAGCGTTGGGGCCTCACCCCGGTAGCGCAGCTCGACAGCTACAAGGGGTTGCTGTTTGCCACCTTCGACCCGGCGGCGCCGCCGCTGCGCGAATACCTCGGCGAAATGACATGGTATTTGGACACCTTTTTCGACCGTCGCGAAGGCGGGATTGAGCTTATCGGCGGCATCCACAAGTGGATCATGCCGTGCAACTGGAAATTCCCGGCCGAAAACTTCGCTGGCGACGGCTACCACGTGTCATGGAGCCATCTGTCCGCAGTGCAAATCGGGTCAGGGGGTGATTTCCGCGTCAAGCCCGACCCTGCGGGCAAGGCGCTGTCGCCGGGCAACGGCCATTCGGTCATGACTGTCGGACCCGCAATGGACGCTGACCCGCCGATCCCCGAAGTGCTGGCGTACGAAGAGCAGATCCTGCCCGAAATGCGGCAACGCTTGGGTCCGCGTCTCGATCGTGTCAAGCCGATCGTCGGCACCGTCTTTCCGAATTTCTCGATGCTGCGGCCAACCTCGCGCACGATGCGGGTGTGGCACCCGCGGGGGCCCGAAAAAACCGAGGTTTGGGCCTGGGTGTTTGCCGACAAGGCCGCCCCGCCTGAAGTGAAAAAGGCGCTGCGCCTGGCTGGAGCCCGTGTGTTCGGCCCGTCCGGGACCTTTGAGCAGGACGACATGGACAATTGGCAGGGATGCACCCAGACCGGGCGAGGTGCGGTGGCCCGCCGCTATCCGTTGAGCTACGAGATGGGGCTGGGGCACGAGCGCTTTGACCAAGACCTCAAAGCCCTGGCTAGCGACTATCGCTACAGCGAAAGCAACCATCGCGGGTTTTACCGCCGCTGGGCGGAGCTGATGACGGCCGACGGTTGGGCCGACACAACGGCAAACGCCTGAGGAGAGTTACTAATGTCGCAAGACATCGCCAGTCTCGTCGATGCCAACCGGGGATTGATCGCCCGTCGCATCTTCATCGAGCCGGAGATCTACGAACAGGAGCAGGAACGTATCTTTGCCCGCTGCTGGCTCTTCCTGTGCCATGAAAGCCAGATCCCGCAACCCGGCGATTTTTTCACGACCTATATGGGCGAGGACCCGGTTCTCGTGGTGCGCGACGGCGGCGGCCAGGTGCGCGCCTTCTTGAACGTGTGCCGGCATCGCGGCAACCGGCTGTGCCGGGCGGATTCGGCAATGCCGCGAGCTTCACTTGCGCCTATCACGGATGGACGTACCGCAACGACGGGCGCCTCGTCGGCGTGCCGTGGCTCAAGGAGGCCTATTACGGGGAATTGCAGCGCGAGCGCTGGGGCCTCGAGCCGGTGGCGCAGCTCGACAGTTACAAGGGGCTGTTGTTCGCCACGTTCGACCCCGCCGCACCGCCGCTGCGCGAATATCTCGGCGAGATGGCCTGGTATTTGGATGCGTTCTTCGACCGGCGCGAGGGCGGCGTCGAAATCGTCGGCGGCATCACAAATGGGTGATGCCGTGCAACTGGAAATTCCCGGCCGAAAACTTCGGCGGCGATTCCTACCATGTGCAGTGGAGCCATCTTTCGGCCGTCACCACCAATTTCAGCTCAGGGGCGGCGACCAAACCGGAGACCACGGGGAGCCTCGTATCCCCCGGCAACGGCCACGTGCTGATCTGCTTTGGCCCAAACGACGTGGCCGATCCGCCGACGCCGGAAATCCTCGAATACGAAAAGCAGATCCGCCCCGAGGTCGAGAAGCGGCTCGGACCGCGCTTGGGTCGGGTCAACCCGATCGTCGGCACGGCTTTCCCCAATTTTTCGATGCTCCGCGCCACCTCGCGCACGTTCCGCGTCTGGCACCCGCGCGGCCCCGACAAGACCGAGGTGTGGTCATGGGTCTACACCGACAAAGCCGCGCCACCGCACGTCAAGGAGGCGATACGGCTCGCCGGCGTGCGGGGCTTCAGCCCGTCCGGGACCTTCGAGCAGGACGACATGGACAATTGGCAGGAATGCACCCGCACCTGCCGCGGCACCGTCTCGCGGCGGATGTCCGTGAACACCCAGATGGGCTTGGGGCACGAGCGCTTTGACGATGAGCTCGGGGCCTGGGCGAGCGACTTCCGGATGAGCGAGAGCAACCATCGCCAGTTCTACGGCCGCTGGGCCCAGCTGATGCGAGCCGACAGCTGGGCCGATCTTCCGCGCGCCAACGGATCGGGGGGCAACGGGCATGCCGGCCATGAATGAAGACGTGACCCGCCAGATCGAGCAGTTTCTCTACCGCGAAGCCAGGCTGTTGGACGAGCGGCGCTTTCACGAGTGGCTGGAGCTGTTGACCGACGATGTCCATTACTGGATGGCCGGCAGGACCAACCGCTACCCGAAACGCAGCAAGGCGATCGCGATCCTCGACCCCGACCGTTATGTCGAGGACGACACGACCCGCGAGGACGAGCTCGCGATCCTCGACGAGGACAAGCAGACGCTCAGCGCCCGCGTCGCGCGCCTCGACACCGGCATGGCCTGGGCCGAAGACCCGCCGTCGCGCACCCGCCATCTGGTCACGAACATCGAGGTCGAGCCCGGCGACGCTGCGCACGAGGTCACGGTCCATTCGAATTTTCTCGCCTATCGCAGCCGGGCGGAGACTGAGCAGGACTTTTACGTCGGCGCCCGCAAGGACGTCCTGCGCCGCGTCGCCGGCGCCTGGAAGATCGCCGGCCGAAAAATCATCCTCGACCAGAACGTGCTGCTGGCCAAAAACGTCAGCATCTTCTTTTGACATCGCGACCTTCTGATCCATCGCACTGCTTTCGGCGAGGCGGCTGGTCGGATCGGCGGGCTCGGTGCGGAAACCGAAAACCCCGCCAAAGCCCGGCGGCTGCGGCTGACGCCCCTCGTTCCTTTACCGCAGGACAGGATGGCCTCGGCCGCGGATACAGGCGGCCTGCAGACACCGAGACGGCAGCTAAGGTCGCGTCAATACCGGGTCGGGCGGGTCGTGGGCGTAGATCGGCATTGCTCGGCACTCCCGCCGCCGGGCCGCGCTCGCCGCCTGCTGCATCCGGCCGCTGCATCGCGAACGTGGCGGAGCCTTTTTCTGCACGGCGTTGCCCGCCATCGGCTAAGATCGCGCGCCGATGACCGCGCCACCCCGCACCCCCGCGCCGCCGAGCCCGCAGGAGCTGATCCGGCGCGCCCGGGCGCTCGTTCCTGAAATCCGCGCCCGCGCCGAGGAGACCGAGCGCAACCGCACGATTTCCGCCGCGGTCATCGCCCAGATCCGCGAGGCCGAATTGTTGCGCACCACCCGGCCAAAGGAGTTCGGCGGCTTTGAGCTCGACCCCACCGTAGCGCTCAAAATCGCGCTGACGATCTCGGCGGCCTGCGCGTCAACCGGCTGGGCGGTGAACGGCGCCCTCTCGAACGGGATCTCGTTTGGCCATTACCCGATCGAGACCCAGCGCGAGTTGTGGGGCGACGGCAACGACCCCTTTAGCTGCGCCTGCTTTGCCCCGACCGGCACCGCGGCCCCGGTTGCGGGCGGCTATGTGCTCGGCGGCAAATGGTCGTTTGCGAGCGGAGTCGATCATGCGAGCTGGATCCGGCTCGGCGCCTTTGTCAAATCGCCGGACGGCGACGCCGCGCCCGGTGACGGCGCGTTCTTCCTGTTGCCGACGGCGGATGTCGAGATCGAGGACAATTGGTTCGTCTACGGCCTGTGCGGCACCGGCAGCAAGAACATCATCGTGCGCGACGCCTTTGTGCCGGAGCATCGCGTGCTGCGCTTTGCCGACACGCGCGCCGGCCGCACCGCGGGCGCCCAGCATCACCAGAACCCGCTCTACCGGCTGCCGCTTCTGGTGCTCGGCGCCTCGATGCTGGCCTCGACCGCGGTCGGCGCCGCCAAGGGTGCGGTCGCCGACTATCTCGAGATGACGAGCGGGCGCCGCACCCGCGGCGCGCTTGCCGGCGGCGGGCTGGCGATGGCCGAGTTCGCCACCGTCCAGCTGCGCTATGCCGAGGCCGCGGCCGCGGCCGACGCCGCCGAGCTGATCCTGACAACCAACATCAGACAAGCCATGGCGAAATTGCGCGCCGGCGAGGACATCACAGTCGACGACCGCATCCGGGTGCGCCGCGACCAGGCCTATGCGACGCGCCTCGCGTTGCAGGCGGTCGACGCGTTGAACGCCTCGACCGGCGGCGCCGGCTTGCAGCTCTCGAACCCGATCCAGCGCGCCTGGCGCGACGTCAACGCCGTTGCCCGCCATGTCAGCCTCAACTGGGACGCGGTCGGCACGATGTACGGCCAGCACGCCTTCGGCCTCGAGCCAAAGGGTCAGTACTAGGTCGTCAATCGAGCGAAATGACAGCGGCCGCGAGGTGGATCGCGGCCGAGCACTGGGATGTCCGCTGGGTTTCGCGCGTCGAGCCGCGTTACAAGCTCCAGTAGCGGACGCCCGGCGGCACGCGATCGCGTGCGACCGCGGACTTCACGTCGATAAACACGCCGCCCGGCGCCAGTGCGGCGAACAGCGGGTCCCAGCCCGGTTTCGCGAGGACGCGATGCGGGACCGCGAGGATCAGGCCGTCGAGGCTCGTGAAATGGTCGAGCGGCACCAGGTCGATCCCGTATTCGCGCCGCGCTTCGTCGGCGTCGGCGAGCGGGTCGGCGACCAGCGCGGCGATGCCGAATTCGCGCAGCTCGGCGACGATGTCCGGAACGCGGCTGTTGCGCAAATCGGGCACGTCTTCCTTGAAGGTGATGCCGAGGACGCCGATGCGCGCCCCCTTTACCGGCCGCTCGGCTGAAATCAGCAGTTTGACCAGCCGCTGCGCGATAAACCCGCCCATCCCGTCATTGATGCGGCGGCCCGACAGGATGACCTGCGGGTAATAGCCCGCCGCCTCCGCCCGCGCGGTCAGGTAATAGGGGTCTACCCCGATGCAATGGCCGCCGACCAGCCCCGGCGTGAACGGCAGAAAATTCCATTTGGTGCCGGCCGCGGCCAATACCTCGCGGGTCGCGATGCCGAGCCGGTCGAAGATGATTGCGAGCTCGTTCATCAGCGCGATGTTGAGGTCGCGCTGGGTGTTCTCGATGACCTTCGCCGCCTCGGCGACCTCGAGCGAGGAGGCGCGATGCAATCCGGCGTCGACAATCCGGCCATACACCGCGGCGACCCGATCGAGCGTCTCCTCGTCCTCGCCGGCGACGATCTTGACGATCGTCTCGAGCCGGTGCCGCTTGTCGCCGGGATTGATGCGCTCAGGCGAGTAGCCGAGCTTGAAATCCACCCCTTGCCGCAGCCCCGAGGCTTTCGCCAGCAACGGGCCACACACCTCGCGGGTAAGCCCCGGGTAAACCGTCGACTCGAAGACGACGAGCGCGCCGGGCTGCAGCCGCGCCCCGACCAACGCGCACGCCTCGCTTAACGGTCGCAGATCGGGCCGGCGCTCGGCGTCGATCGGGGTTGGCACCGTGACAATGACAAAGCTCGCCGCGGCGAGCGTGTCGGGGTCGTCGGTCAGGCGCAGCGTGCTGTCGCGCAGCGCCGCGGTGCCGATCTCGCCGGTTGCGTCATGCCCGTCGCGCAGAGCGGTGATCCGGCGTTTCGAAATGTCGAAACCGACCACCGGCGCAAATTTCCGGGCCAGCGCCAACGCCACCGGCAATCCGACGTAGCCGAGCCCAACGACGGCGAATCCCCGTTCCATATTGCCCTACTCGCGGTTCCTCGCACCGATTTGCCGCCGAGCGTTCGCCAGGCGCCGGCGCCGCTCCCATAGCCTCGCGCAGAATAACTTCAGGAAGCGTTCCGGTGCTCAAAAATGCTGACCGTGCCCGGCGGCGGCCTCGTCAATTGATCTTGTGGTAATGCTTGTACCAGGCGACAAAGCGGCCGATCCCCTCTTCGATTGAGGTTTTCGGTTCAAAGCCCAGATCGCGGCGGGCGCTTTCGATATCGGCGAAGCTCTCCGGCACGTCGCCGGGCTGCATCGGCAGCAGCTCCATCTTGGCGGTGCGGCCGAGCGTCCGCTCGATGAGCGCGATGAAGTCGAGCAGCTTTTCCGGCTTGTGGTTGCCGAGGTTGTAGACCCGATGGGCCACCTCATCCTCGGCGCCTCCGCGGGCCGGGGGCCGGTCGTGCGCCGCGATCGTACCGGCGACGATGTCGTCGATATAGGTGAAATCGCGCGCCATCCGGCCTTCGTTGAACACCTTGATCGGGCGGTCGGCGAGGATCGCTTCGGTGAACAGCCAAGCCGCCATGTCCGGACGGCCCCACGGACCATAGGCGGTGAAATAACGCAGCCCGGTCGCCGGCAGGCCGTAAAGATGCGAGTAGCTGCGAGCGATCAGCTCGCAGCTCCGCTTGGATGCGGCGTAGAGCGACACCGGCTTGTTCACCGGGTCGTCGATGCTGAACGGCTGTTTGCGGTTGGCGCCGTAGACCGACGAGGAGGACGCATAGGTCACCGCATGCAGGCGCTCGATCCGCCGCGCCGCCTCCAGGATGACGACGGTGCCCATGATATTCGAATCAACGTAGGAATACGGGTTTTCGAGCGAATGGCGGACGCCAGCCTGTGCCGC
>DATMLF010000179.1:0-13068 GCA_035570595.1 Allostellaceae bacterium | reverse complement strand
GCGCTCGAAACTCCGCGCGAGTGAGTGTCTTCCTACGCGGCCCGGCTACGAGGTTGCCGGTAGTAGAGCCTCCGGCCGTCCGCGCCCCTGATCGCCCGCTGGGTACGCTCGGCGTCGTCAACCCCAAGCCGGATGCGGTTCGAGTAGCGGAAATCGAACTCGCTTAGGTAGCGATGCAGGTGCTTTTCGGCGCAGTGCTGATAGACGCCCTTCATCCCGCGCTTGAAAATCGAGAAATAGCCTTCGACCGTGTTGGTGCTGGCGCGGCCTCGGCCGTACTCCTTGCGGCGATGCGCGACGGTCAGGTGCTCCGGGAAGGCTCTGCCGGGCTCTGCGTACCAAGTCCCTTCATCGGTCGCGAGCGTGCTGCGCCGAGACACGTTGGCGGCGAGGTACGGTGCGATTTCGGCCGCCGTCGTCTCGTCCAACCGGAATGACCGGGACCGTCCGCCGCGCTCTACCAGCGTCAGCACGATCATCTTTTCAGTCCGCTCGCGTACCCAGCCGATCCCGTTGACGTATTTCCAACTCACGTCGCGCTCGGAAACGCCAAAGAATGTCTCGTCCGCTTCGACGACCTTGTTCTCGCCGCCGAGCGGCGGACCCTGATCGGCACCGTCCATCGCCTCGCGGATGCGGTGCGCCATGAACCATGCCGAGCGGTAGGAGCCGAGGTTGACCGTCCGCATCAGCTGGTGCGCGGAGAAACCCTTCTTGGACGATGCGTAGAGCCGGAAGCCGAGCATCCACTTGTGCATCGGGATATGGCTGCGCTCTAGGACAGAGCCGACGCGCACCGTGAACTTGAACCGGCATGCGCTGCACCAGTACCAGCCCGGCCCCATCGATTCGCCGCCGAGCGGTGCTACGGTATCGATCTTGCTGCATTTCGGGCAGGTCGGACCCTGCGGCCAGCGGATTTTCTCGAACATCGCCCGCGCCGCAGCGTCATCGTGGTAGCACGGATCGTCAAGGTTCGTCGGAAGGGTCGTCATGCGCTATCTCCTTGACGGATATAGTCGCACAACCCGATTGCTCAGTCAAGTGCATATTCGCCGAACAAAACATGATCCGGATGACAAGCGAATTTTTCGCGTTTTTTGCGGTGCCGCGCCGATTTTGACAACGATTTTGGCTTAGCCGGTTGTAAAGCCCTGAAATGCCCGAGGCAGCCGGCCAATGTCCTCGATCAGGGCGCGCGGCAGATGCCCCGGCGCCGCGGCATTGGCGCGCGCGTTGATCGCGTCGGCGAGCCCGCCAAAGCGCTCGCCGATCGCCTTGGCGATTTCGTCCCACCGGCCGACCGCGGCGAACAGGTGGACGACGTCGTCGGGAACCTCGCTCGCCATCTCGGCCCACTTGCCCTGGCGCACCATCGCGTTGAGCTTGAGCCCCAGATCCTCCAACCCGTGCACCGCCAGCACCGGGTAATAGGCCGGGGTCGAGCCGTAGAAGGCGACGCGCTGGCGAACCCATTCGAACATCCGCGCGACCGTCGCGTCGTCGGGCCCGGTGGCGATAAAGCCGCCGCCCGACACCTCGAAATTCGCGCGCCGGCGACCCGCCTTGGCGAGCCCGGCGGCAAGCCGCGGCATGACCGCCTCCTCGATGTAGCGGCGCGTGCAAAAGCCGTGCAATTTGACGCCGTCGCACTCCTCCCCCGCGACCCTCAGCATCGCCGGACCGACGGCGGCAATCATGACCGCCGGCGGCGGGGCCGCGATCGGCTCCGGAGTGAAGTTCGGCGTCATCAGGGTAAAGCGGTAATGCTCGCCTTCATAGTTGAGGCGCTCACCGGTCTGCCAGCACCGCCAGATCGCGCGCAACGCCTGCACGTATTCGCGCATGCGCGGGGCGGGCGGGGTCCACGGCACCGAAAAGCGCCGCTCGTTGTGCGCCCGCACCTGTGACCCGAGACCCGCGACAAAACGGCCGGCCGTGGCCCCGGCGAGGTCCCAGCCGACTTGGGCTACCGCCATGGGCGAGCGCGCAAAGGCGATCGCCACCCCGGTGTGCAATTCGACACGGCTCGTCACGGCGCCGGCGATCGCGAGCGCCAGAAATGGGTCGTGCTTGTTCTCGGTCGCGATCACGCCGTCATAGCCGTCGGCCTCGACCGCCTGTGCCGCCGCCGCGATCTCGCGCAAGTTTTCCTGCGGCAGCGTCGTGAACACCCTCATCGCCGTCCTCCCGCCGGTTTTGTCACGCAGCCATCGGACCGCGGGCGCCAAAGATCGCGGTGCCGACGCGGACATGGGTCGCGCCAAAGCGGATCGCGGTCTCGAAATCGGCGCTCATCCCCATGCTCAACTGATCGAATCCGTTGCGCCGGGCGATCTCGCGCAACAACGCGAAATGCGGCGACGGCTCGTCCTCGGCCGGCGGCACGCACATCAGCCCGACGACCGGCAGCCTCAGCCGGTCGCGGCATTCGACCAGAAAGCCGTCGGCGGCTTCCGGAAGCACACCCGATTTTTGCGGCTCCTCGCCGGTGTTGACCTCGATCAGGCAGGGCAGGCGGCGGCCGGCATGCTCCATCTCGCGAGCCAATGCGACGGCGAGCCGCGGCCGGTCGACGGTCTCGATCACGTCGAACAGCGCCACCGCATCCCTGACTTTGTTGGTCTGCAGCGGCCCGATCAGGTGCAGCGCGAGGTCGGGAAACGCCTCGCGCAGCGCCGGGTATTTCGATTGCGCCTCCTGCACCCGGTTCTCGCCAAAAAGGCGGTGGCCGGCGGCGAGCGCCTCGCGCACCGCGGCGGAGGGCTGGGTCTTGCTGACCGCGACCAGCGCCACGCTTTCCGCCGGCCGGCCGGCCGCCCGGGCCGCAGTCGCGACGCGACCGCGCACCGCGGCGAGATTGTCGGCGACAACGCCTTCGATGACCCCTTCCATATCAGCTCCGTTGCTGGCAAAAGGCTAGCGTGCCCGCTCCGGCCGCGGGCAAGGACACTTCCTCGGGGGATCGCCGGATGTCAGCGCCTCATTACCGCCTGTTGCCGGCGGTTGCCGCAAGTCTTTCGTTGATGCTCGCCGCGTTAATGCTTGCTGCCTGCGGATCGAGCCCGCCCGCACCCCAGGCGACCGCCCCGCCCGGCGCCGGTGGCTCGCCGCAGGACCCAGCGAACGTCAAGGCTGCGGCGGACGCCCCCGCCGAGATGGACACCGAGGCGACGATCTGGACCGTGCTCGGCCTTGCCAAAAAGCCCTCGGAGCATCAGCCGGGGCCGCGCACCGGCAGCACGGTCAGCCCGATCCTGTGGCAGGCGGCGCTCGACACGCTCGGCTTCGCCAAGTTCAGCACGCAGGACCCATTGACCGGCGAACTGGTGACCGAATGGTATTCGCCCAAAGACAAGCCCGACGAACGCTACAAGATAGACGTCTTTGTGCTGGCGCCGACGGTGCGCTCCGACGCCGTGGCGGTGACCGTCGACCGCCAGGAGCGCTCGGCGACCGGGCAATGGACCGAGACGACGGTCGCGCGCAAGGTCGAGGACGATCTCGAAACCGCGATTCTGCGCCGCGCCGGCGAGCTGAAGCGGGACTGGATGAAGGCCTACGCGTCAAAGTGACCGTGGCGCACGCGTGAGGTTGGCGCCCCGCCAGCCGGGCACGCCGCGCGGGGGCCGGCGGACGGCGCGCGACGGCGTAAAGCCGTTGAAGGTTGTGGGATCGGCGGCGATTCGCGCACTATATCCGTAGGCCCGCATCGGTAAGTCCGGCGTGCCACAGGCGTGGCGCGGCCGAGCGCGCAGCGGCGGGGGGCCGGAATGCCCATTGCAGAAAGATTCGCCAGAGTGATTTCGCGCTACAATTTCCGAGAAACCGAAACAAAATGGCAGCGGATCTGGCGCGAGCGCCGGCTCTTCGAGGTGACAGCCGCACCCGGCAGGCCGAAATATTATGTGCTCGAAATGTTTCCGTATCCGTCGGGCAAGCTGCACGTCGGGCACGTCCGCAATTACACGATGGGCGATCTCGTCGCCCGCTATCGCCGCGCGCAGGGATTTAACGTGCTGCACCCGATGGGCTGGGACGCCTTTGGGCTGCCGGCCGAGAACGCGGCGATTGCCGAGAACATTCACCCGGCGCTGTGGACCAGCGAAAATATCGCGACGATGCGCGCGCAGCTCGAACGCATGGGTTTTGCCTATGACTGGTCGCGCGAGATCGCGGCCTGCGACCCCGAATATTACCGGCACGAGCAAACGATCTTTCTCGATTTTCTGAAGGCGGGGCTCGCTTACCGAAAGGAATCCTGGGTCAACTGGGACCCGGTCGAGAACACCGTCCTCGCCAACGAGCAGGTTGTCGACGGGCGCGGCTGGCGGTCCGGGGCGGTCGTCGAGAAACGCTTGTTGTCGCAGTGGAACCTGCGCATCACCGCGTTCACCGAGGAGCTGTTGGAAGCGCTCGCGAGCCTCGATCGCTGGCCCGAGCGCGTCCGGCTGATGCAGGAAAACTGGATCGGCCGCTCCGAGGGTGCGCGCGTCCGGTTCCGCGTCGCCGGCGGCGAGCGCAGCATCGAGGTGTTCACGACGCGGCAGGACACGCTTTACGGCGCTTCGTTTCTCGCTTTGTCGCCGAACCACCCGCTCGCGACCGAGCTTGCCGAGCATGACCAGGGTCTCGCCGGCTTCGTCGCCGAGTGCAACCGCATGGGCACAAGCGAGGCGGTCATCGAAACCGCCGAGAAGCGCGGCTACGCCACCGGCCTCGAGGCGGTGCACCCGTTCGACACCGACCGCCGGGTTCCGGTCTACGTCGCCAATTTCGTGCTGATGGAGTACGGCACCGGCGCCATCTTCGGCTGCCCGGCGCACGACCAGCGCGACCTCGAATTTGCCCGCAAATACGCGCTGCCGGTAATCCCGGTGGTGTTGCCGCCCGGGGCCGACGCGGCGCGCTTTGAAATCGGCGACGAGGCTCACGTCGACGACGGAACCATCTTCAACTCGAGCTTTCTCGACGGCTTGGCGGTCGCCGACGCGAAACGCGCCGCCGGCGAGCGGCTGGAGCAGCTGGGCCTGGGCGAGCGCACGGTCGTCTACCGCCTGCGCGACTGGGGCGTGTCGCGGCAGCGCTATTGGGGCTGCCCGATCCCGGTCGTCCATTGCCCGCGTTGCGGCATCGTCCCGGTGCCCGAAGCGGATCTGCCGGTCGAGCTGCCGATGGATGTCAGCTTCGATGTTCCCGGCAATCCGCTCGACCACCATCCGAGCTGGAAACACGTCGATTGCCCGCGTTGCCGCGGTCAGGCGCTGCGCGAGACCGACACGCTCGACACGTTCTTCGACTCGTCGTGGTATTTCTTACGGTTTTGCTCGGCGCGCGCCCCGGTTCCGTTCGAGCGGCCGGCGGTCGACTACTGGATGCCGGTCGACCAGTATATCGGCGGCATCGAGCACGCGGTTCTGCACCTGCTCTACTCGCGCTTTTTCATGCGGGCGCTGAAGCAGTGCGGCTATCTCGATCTCGACGAGCCGTTTGCCGGCTTGTTCACGCAAGGCATGGTGTGCCACCAGACCTATCGTGCTGAGAGCGGCGAGTGGCTGTTCCCCGAAGAGGTCGAGAGCGAGCTATCGGGCCTGGTCGTCGATGCCCGGGGCCGGCCGGTAACGGTTGGCCGGCGCGAAAAGATGTCGAAGTCGAAAAAGAACGTCGTCGGCCTCGATGCCATTGTCGACACTTACGGCGCCGATACGGCGCGGCTCTATCTGTTGTCCGACAGCCCGCCCGAGCGCGACCTCGACTGGACCGAGACCGGGATCGAGGGGATCTGGCGCTACGTCAACCGGCTGTGGCGGATGGCGAGCGAGCCGCCGGTGCCGTTGCCGCCACCCGGGACGGCCGTGCCCCGCGAACTGCCGTCCGAAGCGGCCGAGCTGCGCCGGTCCACTCACCGGACCATCGCGGCGGTCACCGACGATCTTGACAAGTTTCGCTTCAACCGCGCCGTCGCCCGCATCCGCGAGCTGAGCAACGCGGTCGAGGAGCTGCCGCAAACCGTTCTCGATACTCACGCGGGCGCGCGGGCGGTGCTGCGCGAGGCGCTCGAAAGCCTGGCGCGGCTGCTCGGGCCGATGATGCCGCACCTTGCCGAAGAAATGTGGGAGACGCTGGGCGGCGCGGGGCTGCTTGCCGAGCAGCCGTGGCCGGTGGCCGATGCCGACCTCGCGCGGGACGAGCAGGTGACGATCGCGGTGCAGGTCAACGGCAAGTTGCGGGGCACCCTCGAATGCCCGCGCGACGCCGCGAGCGGTGCGGTCGAGCACGCCGCCCTCCAACTGCCGCAGGTGGCGCGCTGGCTCGACGGCCGCCCGCCGCGCAAGGTCATCGTCGTTCCAAACCGAGTCGTCAGCATCGTCGCCTGACATGCGCGGGTGGGGGGCCTTTCTGGCGCTGAGCGCCGCTTTCGCCCTGCCGCTCTATGGTTGCGGCTGGGAGCGGCTTTATGCCGACCCGCAAAGCGGCCCCGCCAGCGCCGATTTGCGCGCGATCAAGGTCGACCCGATCCCCGAGCGCATCGGCCAGCGGCTGGAAATGGCGCTGCGGGAGGCGCTCAACCCGACCGGCGACCCGGCGCCCTACCGCTACACGTTGCGCACGACGCTCTATGTTTCACTGAGCAGTCTCGGCATCCAGTCGCAAGGGACCGGCACCCTCGGCCAGACCGACGTGCGCAGCACAAGCTCGCTGGTCGAGAATAGCACCGGTCGCACGCTGCTGACGATTTCGCTGCACGAGCAGAACTCGTTCGAGCTCAATCCCAACCAGTATTCCACTGTCGTCGGCGAAGATGACGCGCGGGTGCGCACCGTTGCCGAGTTGAGCCAGGAAATCGTTCGGCGGCTGACTTTGTTCATGGACCAGCGCGCCGCCGCGACAGCGCCGAAACGGACCGAGGCGACGCCGTGAAAATCGCGCCGGCACGAGTTGCGGGTTTTCTCCAGCGCCCCGGCTCGGAAAACCGCGCGGTGCTGCTCTACGGCCCGGATGCGGGCCTGGTGCGCGAGCGCGCCGACAATCTCGCGCGCGCCGTCTGCGCCGACCTCGCCGACCCGTTCCGCGTCGCCGACCTGAACGGTGCGGCACTCGCCGCCGACCCGGCGCGGCTTGCCGACGAGGCGGCCCAGCTGAGCCTAGTCGGCGGGCGGCGCGTGGTGCGCGTGCGCGCCGCGGCGGACGCCCTCGGCCGGCTGTTCGCCGGGTTTCTGGCGGAGGCGCCCGGAGAGGCGCTGGTCGTCGTCGAGGCCGGCGAGCTTTCGGGGTCGTCCGGCTTGCGCCGGGCTTTCGAGGCGTCGCCCCATGCCGCGGCGATCGCCTGCTACCCGGACGCGCCGCGCGACCGCGCCGCGGTCATCCGTGAGACCCTGTCGGCGCACCGGGTCAGCGCCAGCCCGGACGCCGCCCAGTACCTCGTCGACCATCTCGGCGAGGACCGCCTCGCGACCCGCTCCGAGCTCGAAAAATTGGCGCTTTACGCCGGCGACGGCGGCCGGGTCGAGCTCGAGGACGCGGTTGCGTCGGTTGGTGACGGCGCCGCGCTCGAGCTCGACGACGCGGTCATGGCGGCGGCCGAAGGCGAGACGGCGCGGCTCGACCGGGTGCTCGGCCGGGTGTTTCAGCAAGGCGAGTCGCCGGTGAGCGTGGTCCGGGCGATGCTGCGTCACCTGCACCGGCTGCACGGCTTGGCGGCCCGCGTCGCCGCCGGCGCGTCGGCGCACGAGGTGGTGCGCGCGGCCCGTCCGCCGATCTTCTTCAAGCACCAGGACGGCATCCGGCGCCAGCTCGCGCAGTGGCGCGAGCCCGCCCTGCGCGCGGCATTGACCCGCCTCGCCGAGGCCGAAATCTGCATGAAGACGACCGGGCTGCCGGCCGAAACCCTGTGCCGCGAAGCCGCGTCGGCGGTGGCGCAAGCAGCAAGGCAGACGCCCGGCCGCTAGGGACAGGCGCCCTCGCCGATTGCCGCCGTGAAGGGCCCGCGGATGCGGAAGCCTGGCTACACCTCGGTCTTGGCGCCGGTGCGCTCGGTGACCAGCCGGTAATGCTCGGTGCGGCGGTGCTTTTCGAAATTGAAGACGGTGCGCCGCAGGTAGTCGCCGAGGTCGAGGTCGAGGTCGACGGCGATGACCTCGTCCTCCTCGCTCAGCGACTGCGCCGCGATCTCGCCGGTGGGGGCGACGATGGCCGAGCCGCCGATCATCGCAAACCCGTCTTCCGCACCGCATTTGGCCGCCGCCAAGACCCAGGCGGCGTTCTGGTAGGCGCCCGCCTGCAACGACAACAGATGATGAAACATCCGCAGATGCTCGGGCTCGCGGTGGTGGATGTTGAGGGTCGGCGTGTTGTAGCCGAGCGCCACGATCTCGACCCCTTGCAGCCCCATGACCCGCCAGGTCTCGGGCCAGCGCCGGTCGTTGCAGATGCACATGCCGACAACCGCGTCAAAGGCGCGCCAGACATTGAAGCCCTCGTTGCCGACATCGAAATAGCGCTTTTCGAGATGCTGGAACGGCGCGTCGGGCAGGTGCTCGGCATGGCCGGGGAGGTGGATCTTGCGGTAGCGGCCGACGATCCGCCCGTCGCGCTCGACGAGGATCGCGGTGTTGTAATGTCGGGCCTCACCTTTCTCTTGGGTCAGCTCGGCATAGCCGAGATAAAACCCGACGCCGAGATCCTTCGCCAGCTCGAACAGCGGCCGGGTTTCGGGGCTCGGCATTTGGCACTCGAAGAACCGGTCGATTTCGGCCTGGTCGGTGATCCACCAGCGCGGGAAAAACGTCGTCAGCGCCAGCTCCGGGAACACGACAAAGCGCGCGCCGCGGCCGTGCGCCTCGCGCAGCAGCGCGACCAGCCGCTGCACCACCGCCGCCCGGCTGTCCGCCAAATGGATCGGCCCCAGCTGCGCCACCGCCGCATTCAGTCGCCGCGCCATCCCTTGCTCTCCCGCATCCGGCGAAGGCACGGAGCTTTTCACGATGCGAGCCTAACGCCTATCGAAAACCGTGATCAGTCTTGTACCGCCTATTGTATCAGGTCGAGATCGAGGTTTCGCGCGGAACGGTGTTCTGACGCGGGTTCTGACATACCGATGATCGGCGTTATTTAGTAACAGGCCTGCAAACGCGGCGAGCCAAAGGCGCGGTGGGCGAGGCGTTTGGGTGAGACCACCGGGTCGATCTCGCGATGCCTCCGGCACGGCCCGGTTCGCTCGCCGAGCGAGGGCCGCTAGCGCGGCCCCCTCCCAACCGGACGGTCGCTCCCCGCCCTATAGTCCCAGCACTCCGGTGAGCTGGCGGCCGGCATTCGCGAACGAGGCCGAGGCATCCCGGGCACCGCGGAGCTTGCTCAGCGTACCGTCCCAAAGCCCGATCCGAGCTTTGATGGCGCGGCATGCGGCATGAAGAGCCCGCTCCTGGCGATCCGGCGCGTCCGCCACCAGCGCATCGAGCAACTCACGCCCCATCGGGCCGTGACTGTCGCCGTCGAGCTCGATGTGCCGGTCGATGTAGTAGATGAAATGACGCAAACGATCATTGTCGTGATTTGCGCCGAGAGTGTCGAGGAGCCGCTGGAACATCTGCGGGATGATGTCTTCGCGACCGTAGAAGAACGCCGCCAACACCTCTTCGGTCGAGCCCGAATTGGCGAGCGCCATCGTGTGGCCGACAAAGGCTCGCACATGGGGCGGCGCACCGATCCGCGCCAGCGCTGTTTCGACCGGAATGCCGACCTGCGCCAACGAGTAGAACGTGTCGAATTGCCTTGTGCTGGCGCCGACGTTGTCCATCGCGCGACGGTAGAGATCGAGATGGCTGACATAGCGGCCGTCGGGGCCGAGATCGGTCTCCTCGCCGATCACGGTATCGTTGATCAGCCGCGCTGCCCGAGCGTCCTCCGCTGGGAACCACGGCACACGGATGCAGGTCATGTCCTGCTGAAGGCGTTTTAGCAAGGACATGAAATCCCACACCGCAAAGACGTGGTCTTCCATAAAGCGCCTGAGGTCGGGGACCCCGGCGACCTGCGCGTAAATAGGATGCTCCAACAGCACCCCGCGCAGGCTGCCAAGGTCGTGATGGTCGTGATTCGGCATGATCAATGCTCCGGGCCGGGGGATGAGTGCCGGGGTTGCCGCTGACATGGTCGGTCGCCCCGGTCCTCAAGACACCGGCAGATGCGGGCGTAGCGAGCGCTTCTCAATCGCTGCCGATTTGATGGGTCGATGAGAGACATTCACCAATGACCCGCAGAGGGCAAGCCGCGGCGCCGCGGGTTTTCGCCGTCTGACGCGTCTACTGCGCGGCGAACCGATACTCGAGTGATGCTCTACTCGACGCCGACCCGCCGGCGGTGCGGAGCATGTCGATCAAAGCGCGCAGCGCCGATGGCACTTGCCGATGACCGGGATAGTAAAGAAAGAACCCGTCGAAGGCGGGCGACCAATCCTCGAGCACGCGAACCAGCTGTCCCGAGCGCAGAAACGGTTCGGCGATGGCTTCGAGGGCGTAGGCGATGCCCAAGCCGTCGACCGCGGCGCGCACCGCCAGATCGGTGTCGTTGACAGTGACCCTGCCGTCGACCGCAACCTGCCGCTGCCTGCCGTCGCGCTCGAAGGGCCAGTCGAACACGGTGCCATCCGCCGCCCGCCGATACTGAACGCAGCTGTGGCAGGCGAGGTCGTCGGGAATGCGCGGAGCTGGCCGTCGGGCGAAGTATTCGGGGGCGCCGACCACGGCCACTTTCATCGGCCCGATCACCCGGACCGCGATCATGTCCGCCGCCGCCCAGTCTCGTGGACCGATACCGGCATCGAACCCCTTAGCGACAATATCGACCGGTGACACGTCGGTGTGGAGTTCGAGCTGGACATCGGGAAAGGCCGATAGAAAGCGCGCCCAAACCGGGGCGATCGCCGCGGCGCCGGCGAGTTGGGTGACGTAGAGGCGCAGCCGGCCAAAAGGATGGCCCTGCTCGCCCCTGAGGTCGTCGAGCCCGCGCGAGATCTCTTCGACCGCCGGCCGCAACCGATCGAGCAGCCGCCTTCCCGCATCGGTTAGGGAGACGCTGCGCGTCGTGCGGTTCAACAGGCGAACCCCGAGACGTTCCTCAAGCTGGCGCATCGTGTGGCTTAGCGCCGATGGCGTCACGTCGATATATGCCGCCGCTGCCCGGAAGCTCAGATTGTCGGCGATCGCGACAAACGCGGTCAGATCGGCGAGGTCGGCGCGGCGCATTCGTGAATTCCTTTCAGCACCTAATGCCACAAATCCCGGATTTTGATCTGGGGCATCGGCTAACACATTGAAGGTTCAAAAGGCGCACCCGCTGTCACAGACGCGTGATCCGCGGCTGGCGCGAAAGGAACCATCGATGCAAGAGTCAACGAAACGCAATGCCCGCCCGAGGGTCGGAAGGGCTCTGGGAGCCCTAGCGGCCGCCCTCTTTTGCGTGGCCGCGCTGAGTCAGCCGCGCCCGGCCGCCGCGGAGATGCATGGCGGCGGAGGTTTTCACGGCGGCGGCGGGTTCCATGGCGGCGGAGGTTTTCACGGCGGCGGGTTCCGGGGCGGCGGGTTTCGGGGCGGCGGGTTTCATCACGGCCGTTTCTTCGGCGGCTTCGCGGGGTTTGGCTTTTCTCCGTATTACTGGGATTATGGCTACGGCGATTATTATGCCCAGCCTTATTCCCAAGTTTGGTATTACTGCGTCGACCCGGCCGGCTACTACCCATACGTAACCCAGTGCAACACCGGCTGGCAGCCGGTTCCGGCCAGCTGACCCCCCGAGCGTCTGCCGCTTACAACGCGGAGCGGGCGGAACTCAAGGCCATCGGGCCGGTCCTCCGCTCGCGTCCCACGATCGGTCCATTTTTCCGTTATTTAAAACGGCGGAAATGGCGCCTGTTTTGGGCATCACACATCACACCAATGCTGCGCCGTGCTGGGCGGTGTAGGCGAGCTCGGGGACCGGGGTGCCGGCGGGCTTGGCAAAGTCGGAGAGGGCGCAAGGGAGAAAGGCGCCGCTGCCGCGGTCGGCGGCGAGGGCGCCGTTCTCGACGACGATGCGGCCGCGGCTCAGCACGGTGACCGGCCAGCCATGCAGATGGCGTCCTTCATACGGGGTGTAGCCGACATTGTCGTGCAGCATCGTGGCGGTAACCGTGACCTCCTTCGCCGGGTCCCAGATCGCGATGTCGGCGTCGCCGCCGACCGCGATTGTGCCCTTCTTCGGGTAAAGCCCGTAAAGCTTGGCGTGGTTGGTCGCGGTCAATGCCACAAACTGGTTGAGGTCGAGCCGACCCCGCCTCACCCCCTCGGAAAATAATAGCGGCAGGCGCAATTCGATGCCGGGGACGCCGTTGGCTATGTCCTTGAACGTGGTCCGGTCGCCGTGCGGCAGCTTGCCGGACGCGTCAAAACGATAGGGGGCGTGGTCGGACGAGAACACCTGAAAGGTTCCGTTCTTCAGGCCGGCCCACACCGCCTCCTGCGCGGCGTGGTCGCGCGGCGGCGGGCTGCAACAGAATTTGGCGCCTTCGAGTCCGGGTTTGGCGATGTCGTCGGCGGTCAGGAACAGGTATTGCGGGCAGGTCTCGCCGTAGATCTTGAGACCCTTGGTCTGGGCGTTGCGGATCACGTCGATCGCCTCGGCCGCCGAAACGTGGACGATCAGGATCGGCACGTCGAGCAGTTGCGACAGGGTGACAGCGCGGTTGGTCGCCTCGCCCTCGGCGAGCCGCGCGTGGCTGACCGCGTGGTAGCGCGGCGCCCCAAGCCCGCGCTCCAAGAGACGGGCGGTCAGCCATTTGATCATCTCGTAATTTTCGGCATGGACCATGACAAAGGCGCCCTCGCGGCGCGCCAAGGCCAGGATGTCGAGCATCTGCCCGTCGTCGAGCTGCAGCAAATCATAGGTCATGTAGACCTTGAACGAGGTGTAGCCGTCGCGGATCAAGGCCGGGAGTTCTTGACCCATGACCTGCTCGGTCGGGTCCGAAATTATCAGGTGGAACGCATAGTCGATAACCGCCTTTGGCCGCGCCGCCTCGTGATATTCCTGCAC
>DATMLF010000178.1:0-9790 GCA_035570595.1 Allostellaceae bacterium | reverse complement strand
TGTGCGCTGAAGCCCGCAAGCGCCTCCGACAATTTCGCCGCACCGGGCATGCGATCCCGCAAATTCATGAGCCAGGCATGGCGCGCTGCATGCGGCGCGTAGCGCGGCAGATAGCCGACCAGCCGCTCGTGCAGCGACAGCCCGAACCTCTCCGCGCGGGCGCGCAACACCTCGATCTTCATCCGCGCCATGTCGACGCCGGTCGGGCATTCGCGCTTGCAGCCCTTGCACGAGATGCACAGGTCCATCGTGTCGCGCATGTCGGGCGACACCAATGCCTCGGACCCGAGCTGGCCCGACAAGGCGAGCCGCAAGGTGTTGGCGCGGCCGCGGGTCAGGTGCCGCTCGTCGCCGGTGGCGCGAAACGACGGGCACATGACTCCCGGGTCGCGCACCCGGCAGGCCCCATTGTTGTTGCACATCTCAGCGGCACCGGCGAACCCGCCCCATTCGGACCAGTCGAGGGCCGTCTCGACCGGCAATGGGCGGTAACCGGGCTTGAAGCGGAACAGGCTACGGTCGTCCATCTTGGGCGCGCGGACGATCTTGCCGGGGTTGAACAGGCCCTCGGGGTCGAACGCGTCCTTCACTTCCTCGAAGGCGCGCACCAGCCGCCCGCCAAACATCGCCTCGTGAAATTCCGAGCGCACCAGCCCGTCACCGTGCTCGCCCGAATGCGAGCCCTTGTATTCGCGGACCATCGCAAAGGCTTCCTCGGCGATCGCCCGCATTTTTTTGACTTCGAGCTCCTGCTTCAGGTTCAGCACCGGGCGCACGTGCAGGCAGCCGACCGAGGCGTGCGCGTACCAGGTGCCGTAGGTGCCGTGCTTTTCGAAGATCTGCGTCAGGCGGTCGGTGTAGTCGGCGAGGTCTTCGAGGCGCACCGCGCAGTCTTCGAGAAACGAGATCGGTTTGCCGTCGCCCTTCATCGACATCATGATGTTGAGGCCCTGCGCGCGCACCTCCATCACCGCCGCCTGAAACGCCGGGTCGATCGCGTCGACCACCGCGCCGGGAAAGCCTAGGTCGCCCATCAGCTCGTGCAGTTGTTTCAGCCGGCGCAGGTTGTCATCGGCGTCGTCGCCGGCGAACTCGGTCAGCAGCAAGGCCGCAGGCTCGCCCTGAACGAAACTATCGACGACGGCGCGGAACATCGGGATGTCGCGCGACAGGTCGATCATCGTGCGGTCGACCAGCTCGACGGCGCTCGGGCCCAGCTCGACGATTTTTCGCGTCGCGTCCATGGCGCTGAAAAAGCTCGGGAAATGGCAGACGCCGAGCACCCGGTGCGCCGGGATCGGCTGCAATTCGAGCTCGATCTCGTTGAAAAAGGCCAGGGTGCCCTCGGAGCCGACCAACAGCCGCGCCATGTTGTGGCCGCCGCGCGAGCCGTCGCCGTCGATCGAATCGATGTTGTAGCCGCCGACCCGGCGCAGCACCTGGGGAAAGCGGCGCGCGATTTCGCCCGCCTCGCGGCGGTGCAAGGCGCGCATGCGCTGCACGAGATCGCGGTAGCGCTCGGGCATCGCGCCGGCGTCGGGATCGTCGCCGAAATTGCCGGGCACCTCGCCGAACCACGCGCTCGTGCCGTCGGCGAGCAGCGCGTCGACCCCGCGCACGTTGTGCACCATGTTGCCGTAGCGGATCGAGCGCGAGCCGCAGCTGTTGTTGGCGGTCATGCCGCCGATCGTGGCGCGGCTCGCGGTCGACGGGTCGACCGGGAAGAACAGCTTGTGCTGGCGCAGCTGGCGGTTCAGCCGGTCGAGGACGACCCCGGGCTCGACCCGCGCCCGGCGCGCTTCGGCATCGACCGCAACAACCCGGTCCAAATGCTTCGAGCAATCGAGGACGAGCGCGCGCGCCACGGTCTGCCCGCATTGCGACGTCCCGGCGCCGCGCGGCAGCACCGGCACATCTTCCTCGCGGGCGATCGCGATCGCCGCCGCCGCATCCGCCCGGTCATGCGGGACGACAACGCCCAAGGGCTCGATCTGGTAGATCGACGCGTCGGTCGCGTAGCGCCCGCGGCTGAACGCATCGAACAGCACCGCGCCGCGCAATTCGCGGCGCAACCGCGCCTCCAGGACGGACGCAGGATCATCGTCGAGCGGCATTCAGCCCCAAAGCGAACAGATGGCGATCGTCGGGCAAGCTATCCGTTCAGAGCGGATTTAACAATTGAATCAGCGGCGCCGGATGGGTCTTGAGGCTGACCAGCACATCCGATTGCCGCGGCTCGACGCCGACATGGACAAAACCTCGCGGGCTCCGGCGCGGAAACGCGCGGTCAGGGCGCGTGCCCGGCGTAGCTTGTCAGATCGATAAATTCGAGCACCGTGCCGTCGGGGTCGTGGAAATACGCGCGCGGGCCGTTCAAGACGCCGCCCTGCCGGTCTTCCTCAAACGTGATCTCGACCCCATGCGCGCGCAAATGATCGAGCGCCGCGTCGTAGTCGCCTTGCGCCACCGCAAAGGCATGATGCACCCCGCCATGGTCGTCGCGCAGCGGATTGATCGGCGGCTCGCGCTTGACCAGGATCAGACAAGTCCCGGCGGCGTCGAGAAACGCCATACGCCCGCCCCCCACCGTCTGCAAATGGCGGCAGCCGACGATCTCGGTGTAAAAGCGAGTGCTTTTATCGACATCGCTGACCGGAATACTGAAATGGGCAACCGATTTGATCGCGGCCATCCGATCCTCCCTCTGTCCGGAGCGACATTATCGGCGGCCCGGATGGCGTCGCGCCAGAGGTCAAAAGCGGGCTTGCGCGATATACCTCCCTCGCTTTTGCCGACCGATGACAGGATTGCCCCCGAAAATCGGGTGGGGTCTCGCGACAATGGCGTGGCGGCGCCCGGCGCGGTGGTGAGGTCGAGCCACCGGGGCTATGCTCGGCGCCGATGACCGCCGCCCCGCGATCCGCCCTGGCCCGGCCGGGCCTGCATCTCACCTTGTTGGGGCAGGCGCTGATCCAGCATGATTTGCGCGGCGACGATTGGCCGGATATGGCACCGTTGGCGGCGCTGTGCGCGCGGGCCGATGCCTGCTTCACCGATCTCGAGACCGCGATCCGCACCCCGTCCGCCGACCCGCCGACCCGTGCCGGCGTGTTTTTGCACGCGGCCGACCCGGTCGTGCTCGAGTGCCTCGGGGCGTTGTCGGTGTCGCTGCTGGCAACCGCCAACAACCACGTCTGGGATCTGGGAACCGGCGGGATTGTCGGCATGGTGCGCGAGCTCGACGCGCGCGGCTTTGCCCACGCCGGAGCCGGCGGCGACCTGACCGCGGCGGCGGCCCCTGCCTACCTGCGCGCCCGGAACGGTTCGGTGGCACTGGTCGCGGCGGCGAGCGGGGCGATCCGTGAGGGCGCGGCGGCAACCCCGACCCGCGCCGGGGTCAACGAATTGCGCCGCGGCGCCGACGGCGCGCTCGACATCGCCGATACCGAGCGCATTCTTGCCGCGGTCGCCGAAGCCGCCGGGCGTGCCGACGTCGTGCTCGCCTGTCACCACAACCATCTGTTGGACGAAGGCGGCCGGCGTACCCCCCCATGGCAGCGCGATTTCGCGCACCGCTGCATTGACGCCGGGGCCGCGCTCTATGTCAGCCATGGCGCACCGCGTCTGCAAGGGATCGAAGTCTACCGCGAGCGGCCGATCTTTTACGATCTCGGCAACTTCATTTTCCAAACTGCAACCGAAGAGGGCTTTTACGACGACGAGGTCTGGCAAAGTGTCGTCGCCGAATGCCGCTTTGACGCCGGGCGGTTTTGCGGCGCCCGCCTGACCCCGGTTCAGCTGAACGCCCGCGGGTCGGGCGGCCCCGCCGACCTTGCGACGCGCGGGCGCCCGTCGCTCGCGCGCGATGCCGCGGCCGCGGCGATCCTTGCCCGCCTCGAAGCGGTGTCGCGGCCGTTCGGCACCGCGTTCGAACACCAGGACGGGGCCGCAGTGATCCGCGGCCGATGAGCGAGGGAGCGCGCCGCGCGGGGATGGCACTGTTTGCGGCCGGCGGCGTTGTTCATACGCCATAACCGGTTTCGCAGGTGCTGCCATGCCATTCGACGGTGCAAGCTTTGCCCTCTCGGACGACGACGTATTGGAAACGGCAATCATCGCGAGCGGGCTCGAGCCGATCGGGCCATGTCTTCTCGAGCGTCACAAGGCCGAGCAGGTCCGCCGCCACCCACCCGGCTGGGCGTATCGCCACCAGCAGGCGGTGGCGCTTGGACAAGTCGCGGTGCTGCTCGCCAGCGTCAGCCTGGTTGTCTTCCTGCTGTCGGCCGACCTGATCCCCTGGGGGGTGGCCGCCGGGCTTACGATGTTCGCGCTGGGATCGGCGGCGCTGTTTGTCCCGGTCAGGGGACCGGCGCGGTGGCGCGAGCGGGCCGCGGAGGATTTGCGCGAGGTGCCGCTGGAGATCCGAAAATCCGCCGAGCAGCTGCAGCGTCGGCTCCCCGCGGTGGGCTTTGTCGTCGGCGAGCTCTATCAGGATCGCATCAGGCTCGATCCGTACCTCGTCGCGGAATATGGCGGCGCGCGGGTAGTTCTCGGCATCTGGGACGGCGACAACGTGATCGCCTGCGCCTGAAGCGGCGGCTATTCGTCCGAACCCAGCTGGCTCATAGCACTCTGCCGCAGGGCGGGAAACGGCGCTGACGCAAAGTGGCGCGCGGACGGCGCCGCCAGCCGGGGGTCGGGGGTTCCAAGCCGCCGAAGACGATGAAGCCCACGGAACGGACATGCCGGCGGCGCACGTGATCCGGGATTGACCGCGGCGGCTGAACGGTATCCCATTCGCGGCGACACGTTCGCCTTGAAAGGGAGAAGCGCCGGCGATGAGCATCAAGGGCAAGGCCAACATCGTCGGGATCTTCGAGCACCCGACGCGCAAGGCCGACGACAAGTCGCTGTTCCAATTGCATGCCGAGTGTGCCGCGGGCGCGCTCGCCGACGCCGGGCTCTCAAAGGGCGACATCGACGGCTATTTCTGCGCGTCGGGCGACACGCCGGGGCTCGGCGCGCTGTCGATGATCGACTATCTCGGGCTGAAGCTGCGGCACTGGGACTCGACCGACACCGGCGGTTCCTCATACCTGTTGCAGGTCGGGCATGCGGCCGAGGCGATCGCACTGGGCAAATGCTCGGTGGCGCTGATCACGCTCGCCGGGCGGCCGCGCACCGAGGGGGTGGCAACCGGCACCGCACCCCGCACGGCGGCGGTTCAGTCGGCGGAGACCGCCTTCGAGAACCCCTATGCGCCGGCGACCGCGAACATGTACGCGATGTGCGCGATGCGGCACATGCACCAGTACGGCACGACCAGCGAGCAGCTCGCCTGGGTCAAGGTCGCGGCCTCGCATCACGCGCAATACAACCCGCATGCGATGCTGCGCGACGTCGTCACGGTCGAGGACGTGGTCAACTCGCCGATGATCGCCGACCCGTTGCACCGGCTCGACTGCTGCGTGATCAGCGACGGTGGCGGCGCCATCATCGTCGCGCGGCCCGAGGTCGCGAAAAGCCTGAAGCGGCCGTTGGTCAAGGTCGTCGGCGCCGGCGAAGCCCCCAAGCACCAGATGGGGGGCGACATCGACCTGACCTATTCGGGGGCGGTGTGGTCGGGGCCGGCGGCGTTTGGCGAGGCCGGGGTCAAGCCCGCCGACGTCAAATACGCCTCTATCTACGACAGCTTTACGATCACGGTCGTCATGCAGATCGAGGATCTGGGGTTCTGCGAAAAAGGCCAGGGCGGCCGATTTGTGTCCGACGGCAATTTGATCTCGGGAACCGGCAAACTGCCGTTCAACACCGACGGCGGCGGGTTGTGCAACAACCACCCGTCCAATCGCGGCGGCCTGACCAAAGTGCTCGAGGCGGTGCGGCAGTTGCGCGGCGAGGCGCACCCCAAGGTGCAGGTGCCGAACTGCGACATCGCCCTGGCGCACGGCACCGGCGGCTCGCTCGGCACGAGGCATGGTGCCGCGACGGTGATCATGGAGCGGGAGTGACGGTCATGCAGAGCCAGCAGCGCAAAATCCAGGCCCCGGTCCCCAACCTCGAAACCAAGGCGTTCTGGGACGCGGCGGCGCAAGGCAAGTTGATGGTCGGCAAATGCGACGCCTGCGGCAAGCTGCATTACTATCCGCGCGCCGTCTGCCCGAATTGCCTCAGCGACAAGACCCGGCTCCAGCAGGTTTCGGGCGACGGCACGATCTACACGTACAGCGTGATGCGCCGCACCCCGGTCCCCTATGCAGTCGCCTATGTGACGCTGGCCGAGGGGCCGACCATGATGACCAACATCGTCGATTGCGACCTCGACCGGATCCGGATCGGCCAGCCCGTGAAACTGGTCTTCAAGGAGAGCGACGGCGGCCCGCCGGTGCCGATGTTCTCCCCGGCTTGAGGGAGCGCCGCCGGCCCGGGTGCCAGCAAAAAGCCGGGGGAATGATGCCGCCCCGGCTTTTTGGCGCACGGACCGATAAAGGCCGCCTTCAGAGCCGCTCCAGCTGATGGAGTTCGTCCTTGATGCGAAGCTTCTGACGCTTCAGATCGGAGATGACATCGTCGTTCGGCAGCGGATGGCGGTTCTCTTCGTCGATGGCCCGTTCGAGCGCCGCATGCTGTTCTCTCAGCGCCTCGATGCGTTCCTGTTGCGACATGCATTCCCTCCTCAAGGACGGTTGGGGCGGCCGAAGATACCGCCGGAGCGTCCGGCCAGCCAGGGCGCCTGAACCCCGATGACGAAAATATGTCAAGCCGGCGTTTTTGACAGCGGGTGCCGTGGCACAGACGCCTAAAACCCCGCGCGTCATCGTCGGGATCAGCGGCGCCTCCGGCGCGATCTACGGGGCGAGGCTGCTCGAATTGCTGCGCCCGTTGCCGGTCGAAACCCACCTCGTCGTCAGCCGCGCAGCCGAGGTGACGCTGGCGCTCGAGACCGAGCTGAAGCCGGCGGCGATCCGCGCCCGCGCCGATGTCGTGCACGCGATCGGCGACATGGCGGCGCCGATCTCGTCCGGCTCGTTCCAGACCCTGGGCATGGTCGTGGCGCCGTGCTCGGTCCGCAGCATGTCGGAAATCGCGAGCGGCGTCACGACGAGCTTGCTGACGCGGGCGGCGGACGTGGTCCTGAAGGAGCGGCGCCGTCTCGTGCTGCTGGTGCGCGAGACGCCGCTCCACACCGGGCACTTGCGGACGATGACCGCGTTGTCCGAGATGGGTGCGGTGATCGCACCCCCGGTGCCGGCCTTTTACGCCAAGCCCGAGACGATCGCGCAGATGGTCGACCAGACCTTGGGCCGCGTCCTCGACCTGTTCGGGCTCGACAGCGGCACGGTCAGGCGCTGGGGCGAGCCGGACGAGGAGCCGCGCTGAGGATCTCTTCCGCGCAGCCTCTCAGCTCGCCGCGGATCAGCGCGGCGGGCTTGGTCCCCGCGGCCCGCCCGAGGCAGCGGGTAAGATTGGCCTCGGCGTCGGCGAGTGGCAGGGCGCCGTCGCGGCGGCTTGCGTCCCTCCGGCCGAAACGTGCGGCGAGCCGGTCGAGCGCCGCCTTCTCGGCGTCGACCTCGAGCGCCTTGATCCGCTCGCGCAGCCGCTGGACGTCGGCATCGGCGGCGGATTTGAGATCCCGGCGGAGCGCCCGCAACGGCTCGATCACGAGGGTTCGGATCGGGCGCACGGCCCCGGCCGCCGCCGCGAGCCCCGGCGCGTCGAGCCGTCCGCCTCCCGAGAGGCCGAGCCACATCGCGAACAGGACCAGGTCGACATCGACGCCGGCATTGTCCTGCAGCGCGATCAGGGCCGCCGCCACTCCCGGCCGAGCGTAAAAGCCGAGCGCAAACGGCCACAACCCGCCGTCGCCGGCAGCCGGCTCGTTAGCGGCGTTCCTTTTTTGTTGCGAGTTATCGGCGACGCGGCCCATTTGCGATGATACAATGACAACGTTAGCCATATCCATCGGCCATGGACCTCGACACCGAAGAGCTGCGGGCAAAGCTCGCCACGTTGAAGTCGGAGCACCGCGATCTCGACGAGGTCATCGCGCGCCTTTCGGAGCACGCCCCGTTCGACCAGCTGCAATTGCAGCGCCTAAAGAAACGCAAGCTGCTGCTGAGGGACCAGATCTCGAAGATCGAGAGCGAGCTTCTACCCGACATCATCGCTTAGCGGCCGATCGTGCCTGAACGAAAAGAACACCGGCCGTTCGCGCGCTCAGCCCGCACCTGTCGGAATATTTTACACCGCGCGTCTTAGAAGATTCCTATTAAATAGCTGGGATAATTTGCGATTGGGCGCCGTCCGGCCCTCCTGGACTGTCGGAAAATTTTACACTGCCGCCAACCGGATCGCCCGACATTGTCATTAACCATCTGATATAATTGGTAACCTTAATTTGGCATGCAAATTGCCCTATGACCAAAACAAAATAAAATAAACCCTCGGGAGAAAGACGATGCCGGAACAGCGGATTGCTCTGTGGAGGACCGGTAGCCTCGCCCTGGCGCTCGCTACGACAACGGCGCTGGTCGGCACCACCGGGCTGGCGCGGGCCGACGTACTGGTCATCGCCAACCAGGCGGCGTTCGGCGGCGGCCTGATCGAAACCGTCGACGCGACGACGGGAACGTTCGTCAACAGCTTCGTTCCCGACGGCGCCAAACTAGGGACCAACAACGGCCGCGGCGTCGAGGTGCTCGGGAACTTCGTTTATTACACCGAGCTGACGAACGGTTTTGGCCCGACCGACTTTATTCGCGTCGCCAACTTTAACAATGGCGCGGGTAGTGGCGATATCTTTCAGTACCCCAATCCGGTTCCGGGCACCGGCGTCGTCGATCTGGCCGCCGCCGGCGGCTTGGTATATGCCATGACCGGCTATCCGGCGGGGCCGGAGGTTGTCCAAGCGACCAACGGGTCTGGAGTAAACGTCGGGCCGACGGTGACGCTAACGACCCTGACCGGGGCCAACCTGACGGACAGCGACGGGTTCACCGTGCTGGGGAACGGGAATTGGCTCATCAATGACGGCGATGCCGTCAACAGCTACAATCAATATAATCCCACCACCGGAGCCGAAATCGCTGGCACGACGGTTCAAGCTCATAATGCGAGTGGAGTCTGCGGGAGTTCCACAGGGGTCGACAATGATGCTTTCCTGGGCGGGACTTCACTGTATTTCGACTGCAATTTGAACTCTATCGTTCAGGACACGTTGAGCGGCGTTTTCATTTCTGAAACTCCGCTGACAGCGGGCAATTTCGAGGACATCTCGCTGGTTCAGGCCTCACCGATCGTCCCGCCCGCACCCGAACCGGCGTCGCTCAGCATTTTGGGCGCGGCGCTTGTTGGTTTTGGAGTGGCGCGTCGGCGCAAGCGGTCGACCTAGACCGCCGCCATCTTTGAGCCATCGCTCGGCGCGGCCGAGCCTCACTTTGGCGAGCCGGCGGCCCTCAGAGGGTGGCCGGCTCGTTCCGTTTGGAATGGGTGTGTTTGTGCGTCCGAGCGAAATCTCTATAATCGTCAATCCCGTATTTATTGGGACGGAGGCGGATGAACGAGCTCGGCCCGCGGGTGGGCATCATCATGGGGAGCCAGTCCGACTGGCAGACGATGCAGCACGCCGCGGCGACGCTCGACCGGCTCGGGATCGGGCACGAGGCGCGGATCGTCTCGGCTCACCGCACCCCTGATCGGCTTTACGATTACGCCCGCTCGGCGCGCGCGCGGGGCTTGCGGGTGATCATCGCCGGCGCCGGCGGGGCCGCTCATCTGCCCGGAATGGCCG
>DATMLF010000177.1:0-4403 GCA_035570595.1 Allostellaceae bacterium | reverse complement strand
CCGGCGACGACGCGGACGTGGCTCTCCGGCACCTTCATGACCTGCGTCGCCAATTCGGCGCGGTAGGAGTGGATGCGCTGCAACGTCGTGTAGATCGTGTAGTGGTCGGCGGCGGAGTTGTAGTCGCCGATGGCGCCGCGCGGCTCCATCGCGGCGGCGGTCACCCGGTTGACGGTGAGCCGCCGGCGGACGACGTGCGCGGCACCGGCGATCGCGGCCTCGGTCTTGGCCGGGTCACCCTCGCTGTGGAAAAAGGCGACGTTGCCCGGCGCCTCCTCCCAGACGAGCGGCGCCCCGGGCTCCACCGCGCCGGCGGTCGAGACGATCGCCGGCAACGGCTCGTAGTCGACCGCGATCAATTCCGCCGCGTCCTCGGCCTGGTGCCGGGTCTCGGCCACGACAAACGCGACGTAGTCGCCGACCCAGCGCACCCGGTCCTTGACCAGCGCCGGAAAGCGCGGGCGAACCGCCGGGCCGCCGTCGCGCAGCCGCAACCCGCGCGGCACCGGCAGGTCGCCCCAGCCCGAGGCCTCCCAGTCGGCGCCGGTCAGCACCGCGAGCACCCCCGGCGCCGCCTTCGCGGCGGCGGTGTCGACCGAACGGAGGCGGGCATGCGCGTAGGGCGAGCGCAGCACATAGCCGAACACCATGCGCGGCAGGACCATGTCGTCGACATAGCGCCCGCCGCCGCGCAACAGGCGCGGATCCTCGAACCGCGGCACCGCCTGACCCAACGCGAACTCACCCATCGCTGCGCCTCCGAAGCAAATCGCAACTTATCGGACCGGACGGAGAAAGAGCCGCCGGCGGCGCGGGAACCCCCGCATGCGCGAGGTCACACCGCCATCCACCCGCCGTCGACATTGTAGGCAGCACCGGTAACATAGCTCGCGCGCTCGGAGCAGAGCCAGACGACCATTTCGGCGATCTCTCCCGGGCTGCCGACGCGCTTGGCCGGGGTGCGGGCGAGGATTTCGGAATTGCGCCGCGGCGACATCGGCGCGGTCATCGGCGTCCTGATATAGCCCGGGCACACCGCGTTGACCCGAATGCCGACATCCGCATATTCGAGCGCCGCGGTTTTGGTCAAACCCACGACCCCATGCTTGGCGGCGACGTAGGCGCAGGCGGCCGGGAGGCCGACGAGCCCCGCGATCGAGGCGGTGTTGACGATCACGCCGCCGCCCTGCGCCTGCATCTGAACGAGCTCATGCTTCATGCACAGCCACACGCCCTTCAGATTGACCGCGATCAGCCGGTCGAAGGCCTGCTCCGACCAGTCGGCGGTCTTGCTGCCGGCGGCGTCGGCCTGCCAGCCGGCGATCCCGGCATTGTTGAAGGCGCAGTCGAGCCGGCCAAAGGCCGCAACTGCGCCGGCGACCATCTCGCGCACATCGGGGTCGCGCGCGACCTCGCCCGCGAGGGCTAGCGCCCGCCCCCCGGCGGCGGCGACCTGCGCCACGGTCTCCGCGGCGGCGGCGGTTGCAATGTCGGCGACCGCGACCAGCGCCCCCTCGCGGGCAAAGGCGAGCGCCGCCGCCCGCCCGATGCCGCCGCCGCCCCCGGTGATCAAAGCCGCTTTCCCGTCGAGAATTCCCGCCATGGCGTTCCCCCGTCTGCCGAGGCGAGCATAGCGCCACAGGCCGGCAGCCGATATCGTTACGCGCAGAGGAGCAATGGGGGGATCGTGCCGCCCGACGACCTGACCCGCGCGACGGCGTGGCTGCGCGCCTGGGATTCGCAAGGCTTTCACCGCACTGCGACCGCAGGCGACGAGGCCGGGGCCGCCTGGCTAGCCGCCGAGGCCGAGAAGCTCGGCGCGGCACCCGCGATCGAGGAATTCGTGCTCGACCGGCTCGATCCGGTCGTCGCCCATGTCGAGATTGAAGGCGAGCGGATCGCCGGAGTGCCGGTGTTCGACGCCCCGCCGACCGATGCCCAAGGCATCGCCGGCCGGATCGGCCCGGTCGGCTCGGCGGCGGAGGTCGGGGTCGTCGAACTGTCGCCGCACGCGGTCTATGCGCCAGATTACAAAAGGCTGCGCCGCGAATCCCGGCACGCCGCGCTGGTGATCGTGTGCAACGGAGCGCGGCCGGGACTGGGGCTACTCAACGCCGAGCAGTTTGGCGCCCCCTACGGGACGCCGGCGATCCAAGTCCCGAGCGAAATGCGCGACATGGTAATCACGGCCGCCGCGCGGCGGGGCCGGGCGCGGGTGGTAAGCGAGAGCCGCCGCACCCCGGCGTATGCCCGCAACGTCGTCGCCAAAATCCCCGGCCGTACACCGCGCCGAGCGCCGGTCGTGGTCATGACGCCGCGCAGCTCATGGTGGCAGTCGACGGCCGAGCGCGGCGGGGGACTCGTCTGCTGGCTCGAAACGCTGCGCGCGCTGCTCGCGGCGCCGCCTGGCCCCGACGTCGTCCTCACCGCGAACAGCGGCCACGAGCTCGGCCATCTCGGCCTCAACGACTTTCTCGCCCGCCGCCCCGGTTGGGAGCGGCCGTCGGCGGAAGGCGGTGCGGTCTGGGTGCATTACGGCGCCAACATCGGCGCAGCCGACGGCGAGTTGTCGCTGCTGTCCGGCGACCCAGATCTCGCCCGGCTTGCGGCGGAGGAGTTGACCCGCGCCGGCCATCCGCCGGCCCGGATCGCGCCGCCGAGCCTGGTGCCGAGCGGCGAGACGCGTGACATCCACCGCGCCGGCGGGCGCTACGTGACCCTAGTCGGGAGCAATTCGTGGTTTCACCTGCCGGACGACCGCTGGCCCGATGCGGTCGATGCGGCCGCGGTCGCGCGGATCGCCACCGGTGCGGCGGCCACGGTGCGCCTGTTGACGCGCTGAGGCGCTGGGGACCACCCCTCGGCCCGGCCCTCTCCCCGCTGGCGGGGAGAGGGAGTCTCGCGGGAGAGGGGAGTTACGGGCGCTTTAGTAGTCGTCCATGTCCCCCATGCCGTGGTCGTGCGGCATGCCCGACGACGCCTTTTTCTCCGGCTTTTCGGCGATCATCGCCTCGGTGGTGACGAGCAGCCCCGCCACCGACGCGGCGTTCTGCAAGGCCAGCCGCACGACCTTGGTCGGGTCGATGATGCCGGCCTTGACCATGTCGACATAATCGCCCGACTGGGCGTCAAAGCCGTAATTCGGGTCCTTGCTGTCAAGCAGTTTCCCGACCACGACCGACCCCTCGCTGCCGGCGTTTTCGGCCACCTGGCGAACCGGGCTCTGCAACGCGCGGCGCACGATGTCGATGCCGACCTTCTGGTCGTTGTTCTCCGGGGTCAGCCCGTCGAGCGCCTTGGCCGAGTACAAGAGCGCCACCCCGCCGCCCGGCACGATGCCTTCCTCGACCGCGGCGCGGGTCGCATGGGTCGCGTCGTCGACACGGTCCTTGCGCTCCTTGACCTCGACCTCGGTCGCCCCGCCGACGCGGATCACCGCGACCCCGCCGGCGAGCTTGGCCAGCCGCTCCTGCAGCTTTTCGCGGTCGTAGTCGGACGTGGTCTCCTCGATCTGCTGACGGATCTGGGCGATGCGGCCCTGGATGTCGTCTTTCGCGCCCGAGCCGTCGATGACCGTCGTGTTTTCCTTCTCGATCCGCACCCGCTTCGCTTTGCCCAGCATGTCGAGCGTGACGTTTTCGAGCTTGATGCCGAGGTCTTCGCTGATCACCTGACCGCCGGTCAGCACCGCGATGTCTTCGAGCATCGCCTTGCGCCGGTCGCCAAAGCCCGGCGCCTTGACCGCCGCGACCTTGAGCCCGCCGCGCAGTTTGTTGACGACGAGCGTGGCCAGCGCCTCGCCCTCGACATCCTCGGAGACGATCAACAAAGGCTTACCCGATTGCACAACCGCCTCGAGCAACGGCAGCAGGGATTGCAGGCTCGACAATTTCTTTTCGTTCAACAGGATATACGGCTCGTCGAGCTCGGCGATCATCTTCTCGGCGTTGGTCACGAAGTACGGGCTGATGTAGCCGCGATCGAACTGCATCCCCTCGACGACATCGAGCTCGGTCTCGAGCGACTTTGCTTCTTCGACGGTGATCACGCCCTCGTTGCCGACCTTCTGCATCGCCTCCGCGATCATCCGCCCGATTTCATGGTCATTGTTGGCCGAAATCGTGCCGACCTGGGCGATCTCGTCGTTGGTCGAGACTTTTTTCGAGCGCTTTTCGATGTCCTTGACGACGGCTTCGACCGCCCGGTCGATGCCGCGCTTCAAATCCATCGGGTTCATGCCGGCGGCCACCGCCTTTGCCCCTTCGCGCACGATTGCCTGAGCCAGCACGGTCGCCGTCGTCGTGCCGTCGCCGGCGAGGTCGCTGGTCTTCGAGGCGACCTCGCGCACCATCTGCGCGCCCATGTTCTCGAACTTGTCGGCGAGCTCGATCTCCTTGGCGACG
>DATMLF010000176.1:0-8390 GCA_035570595.1 Allostellaceae bacterium | reverse complement strand
ACGACGATGCGCTCATGGGCGACGCCAGCCGCTTCGAGCGCCGCGATGCGCTGGCTGAAAAAGCTGCCGATGCGCTGCCACACCTCCCCGGCGGACAGCTCCAGCCGCTGCGCGCGGCCGCGGCCCTGCACCGCATGCATGACGACGAGCCGGCAGCGCGCTGCCGCCAGCTCCGGATAGACCGACGGGTCGGGAAACCCCTGGATGTCATTCAGGTAGTCGACATCGTGGGCGATAGCGAAGCGCTGCACCTCGGGCAAAAAGCTGTCGACCGAGACCGGCGTGCCATTGGCCGTGAGCGCCGAGATCAGCGGGTCGAGACGGCGGATCTCCTCGGCGGCCGAGACCAGCTTGGCATCGACGTTGCTCGCGGCAGCGCCGAGGTCGACGACGTTCGCACCGTCGGCCACCAGGGCGCGCGCCTGGCCGAGCGCCGCCGCGGGGTCGAGAAACCGCCCGCCGTCCGAAAACGAATCCTCGGTCACATTGACGATGCCAAAGATTGTCGGCGACGGCGGCACCGGACCGGCCACGGCTCAGCCTGGGCGCGCCCGTTCGAGGATCGCGCCGACGCCGTCGGCGTCGGGGAACACGTCGAGCTTCTCGACCCAGACCCGCGCCCGCTCGATCCTCAGATCGGCGAAGCAGGCGTTGCAGATCCGCTCGGCAAAGCCCTCGCACAAGTCGATATGGCCCGACGCGGCGATCTCGCGAATCGCGGCCACGACCTTTTCGTAATTGATGATGCGGCGGCGGTCCTCGCCCGGGATAGCGGCCGCCGACGCCGCGGTCAGATCGACCGAGATGCGCACCCGCTGCTGGCGCTCGCGCTCATGCCGGCGGATGCCGATGCTGGCCATCAGCACCAGCCCGCGTATCGTCACCACATAAGAGGGCGCCGGCTCGGAGGGCGGGGAACAATGCGCGGTCATCCCCGCACCATGCCCGAGCCGGGTCGATCGCCGCAATGGCCTGACCTCGCCGGCTCGGTTATGTTGGCGCATCGCTTGGGATCGCTGACCCATGGGGCTCGTCTGGTTCTTCATCGGTGTCGTTTTTGGCGGCCTGCTGCTGGTGATCCTGCCGCTCGTCGTCGCGGTCATCGGAGCAGTGCTGGCCATCGGCGTCTTGATCGCGCTGCCGCTGCTGCTGGCAGTCCTGATCCTCGCCGGCATCCTCGCCGCGGCACCGGCGCTCGGCTACGGCTTGCTGCTCGCCGCGATCCTGGTGGCGCTGTGGGCGAGCGAGCGCAAAAAGCGCCCGTTGCCGCCGTGCTAGGGGCTTAGACTTCGAGCAATGACGAGTCGCGCCGGCTTGTGTCCTGGCCGCGCACCGGGTCGGCGACCGCGTCCTCGAGGCTGCGCGCACCCTTCCATTCGCCGGGCGGGCGGACATGGCCGCCGCTGCCGATCTGGTCGATGCCCCAATAAATCTCGAGCCGGTGGTTGTCGGGGTCGCGGAATTCGACCGCGAGCTGGCAGCCGGCGCGGCGACGGCCCTCGAAATCGATCGTGACCCCATGGCGGCGCAGATGGTCGCGCGCGCGCACGACATCGTCGAGGGTCGCCACCTCAAAAGCGAGGTGGTTGAGCTCGACATTCTCCGCCGGTGCCGTGGTCGAGCCGACAAGCGCGATGCCGTGGTGGTCGGTGTTGCAGCGCAGGAACACCATGCCGCCGGGCACCATTTCTTCCGGGTACACATCGGAGATTTGAAACCCGAGCACCTCGACATAAAACCTGGCCGAGCGTTCGACATCCTGCACGTTCAGCACGACATGCCCGATCTTGCCGATGCTGAACGGCAGCCCGTGCGGCCGCTCCAATTGCCGTACCCGGTCGGGATCGTAGCCGCTCATCGCCGTTCTCCTCGCCTGTTGCGCGTCGGGCAAGGCCTTTTCTGCGGAAAAGCCTTGCCGGCGCTCGCCATTCTCCAATAAAGCCTCTACCCCGACAATCCGCCGCCGGAGACTGCCCGATGCCGCGCCTGCCCGACCCCGCCGATCTCGAAGCCCTGAAGGCGTTCGACACGCCGACGATCTGCAACGCGCTCGAGATCGTCGCCCCGTCGCGCCGGGCGACCGGGTTTATCCGGCGGCCGCTCGTCGCCCCGTTTCCGCAGATGAAGCCGGTCGTCGCCTTTGCCCGCACCGCGGTGATCCGTTCGCGCGAGCCGCATCCGCGCGGCCGCGACGAGGCAAAGGAGGTCAGGCTCGGCTACTACGCCCATGTCGCCGCCGAGCCGCTGCCCAGCATCGCCGTGATCCAGGACATCGACATCCCGGATTACGGCTTTGGCGCGTTCTGGGGCGAGGTGCAGACCAATGTCCACAAGGGGCTCGGCTGCATCGGCGTCATCACCGACGGCTCGGTGCGCGACCTCGACGTGATGGCCGAGGGTTTTTTTGTGCTCGCCGGCTCGGTCATGCCGTCGCACGCGCATGTGCACCTCGTCGATTTCGGCGGCACGGTCAGCGTCGCCGGCATGGTCGTCTCGCCTGACGACGTGATCCACGCCGACCGCCACGGCGCCGTCGTCGTCCCGCACGAGGCGGTCAAGAACATCCCGGCGGCGGCCGACCTGCTGGCGCGCCGCGAAAAGGTGATCATCGACGCGGCCCGCGCCCCCGGCTTTTCGGTCGACCGCCTGCGCCAGGCGTTCGACGAGCAGGAAGACATCCACTGATCGCGGGCACCACCCGACCGCGGGTCGGCGGCGGTAAATACGTTTCATTTGTCGGACGTCCGCTTCATGCCCACACCGGCAACGCCTGCCCCTGGCAGCGAACAGGGGGCCGGTGCCGATCGCAGAAATGGGTCCCGGCCCGCGAGCGTGTGAAGAACTCGCTACGTCCCGGTTGTGCGTGGTTCGAGACGCGCCCTTCAGGCGCTCCTGACCATAAGGCAACCCTTTAATCCCGTTAAGAACACTCGACCGGGCGCGCAACTTCGAAGAGCAGTGTGGCTTGCGGCGGCCGGCGCGCCGCCGCATGCCTGGTCTTGGCGCCGATACGGGCTCGGCCCGTTGGGACCAGTTTTGACAAATTTGCGCCATTCTGTTACATTCGTGCGCTGGAAGATGTCTCCAGCCCGGTCGAAAACAGCGTGCGCGGCCCGACAACGTCAGAACCTTATGCCGGCGAAGACGTCTCGGCCGAGACCGCGCTTGCATGCCTGTTCCGGCTCGGCGCGCAAAACGGCGTCTATGCCGAAATCGCCGCGGTGCGCCGCCGCAACATGATCGACGGCGTGACGCTGCCGCTTTCCCGGCTCGTCGAATTGGCCCGCGAGTTCGGCCTCCAGGCGGCGCCCGCCTGGCTCGACTGGGACGGGTTGCGCCGGGCCCCGTTCAGCCATCCGATCCTGCTGGTCCTCGACAACCGCAATGTCGTCGTGCTGATGGGGGTGCGGCGCGACGGCCCGGAAGAGGTCGCGGTCTGCGACCCGATGTTCCGCGACGGCGAGCCGTTTTTTCTCGCCCGGGCCGACCTCGAACGCGCGTGGCCTGGCCGTGCGCTTGTCGTCACGCCGCTGCCGGCGAGCCGGTCGGACACGGCGTTCGGGTTCGCCTGGTTCACCGAAAAGCTCTTCGCCGAGCGCGGCCTTATCCGCGACATCGTCGTCGCGGCGCTGACGATGCATCTGATCGCGCTGTCGGTGCCGATCTTTTTCCAGTTGCTCGTCGACAAGGTCATCCCCAACCAGGCGCTCTCGACCCTGTGGGCGATCACGATCGGAGTCGGCGTGCTGATCCTGTTCGATATGGGGTTCAACTATCTGCGCAACTATTTTCTCGCCTTTGTCACCCGCAAGCTCGACCACGAGGTGGCGACCAGCACGATCGAGCATTTGCTCCGCTTGCCGGTCGACTATTTTCACGCCAACCCGTCGGGCGTCGTCGCCCACAAGCTCCAGGAAGCCAACAACGTTCGCGATTTCCTGGCAAGCCGGTTGTTCAACACGATCCTCGACTTTCTGGCTCTGGTTATATACTTGCCGGTGCTGCTGATTTATTCGTGGCGGTTGACGCTGATCGTGATGGCCGTGGCGGCGACGGCGTTTGTCGTGCTGGCCGCGATGTCGCGGACGTTCCGCGCCCGGCTTGCCGAGGTCAACGAGATCGAAGGCCGGCGCAAGGCGTTTTTGTTCGAGATCCTGAACGGCATCGCGACGATCAAGACCCTGGCGCTGGAGCCGCGCTCGATGGCGCGCTGGCGCCGCTACGCCGACGACGCGGCCGACCGCACCCTGGCGCTCGATCAGACCGCCGCGCAGGCGCGCAGCATCGTCGCCGGCCTCGAACGCAGCATGAGCATCGGCATCGGCGCGCTCGGCGCGCTGTTCGTGCTCGGCGACCAGATGACGGTCGGCGCGCTCGTCGCCTTCAACATGCTGGGGCTGCGCCTGGTGCAGCCGCTGATCCACGCCTCGACCCTGATGCAGGACTACCAGCGCTCGGTGCTGTCCTTGAAGCTGTTGGCGCAGCTGATGCAGACGGCGCCGGAGCCGGCGGGCGGCCAGCTCGCGCCGACGATCCACGGCCGCATCGAGTTCGAGGACGTGACCTTTCACTACCCGGGCTCGCCGACCCCGGCGATCCAGAACCTGTCATTGCTGATCGAGCCCGGGCAGCTGGTCGGGATCGTCGGCCGCAGCGGGTCCGGCAAGACGACGATAACGCGGCTCATTCAAGGCCTCTACCGGCCGCAGGCGGGGCTGGTCACGGTCGACGGCCAGGATTTGAAGGAGCTCGACCTCGCCCACCTGCGAACCCAGATCGGCGTCGTGCTGCAGGAGAATTTTCTGTTCCGCGGCACGGTTCGCGAGAACATCGCGGTCACCAAGCCCGCCGCCTCGCTGGACGAGGTGGTCCGTGCCGCCGAGCTCGCCGGCGCGCACGAGTTCATCCAGCGCCTGCCGCACGGCTACATGACGATGATCGAGGAGAGCGCCGCCAACCTGTCGGGCGGCCAGCGCCAGCGGCTGGCGATCGCGCGCGCCTTGATCCACGACCCGCCGGTCCTGGTGCTCGACGAAGCGACAAGCTCGCTCGACCCGGAGAGCGAAGCGGTGATCCAGCGCCACCTCGCCGCGATCGCGCGCGGCCGCACGATCGTCATCGTGACCCACCGGCTTTCGTTTGTCGCCCGCGCCGACGCGATCGTCGTCGTCGACCAGGGCCGCCTCGTGCAGACCGGCCGCCACGAGGCGCTGCTCGGCACCTGCCTGCCCTACAAGCAGCTATGGAGCCAGCAGGCGAAGGTGTACCAGTGAGCCTCGCCGCCCTGCCTGCTCCCCGCGACGGCGCGCGACCGGCGCCGGACGCGTCGGGCCCGCGACCGGCGCTCGATTGCGGCTTTGAAAGCGTGCTGGCGCCACCGGGCGGGCGGCGGCTTGTGCTGTGGCTGCTGGTGGCGCTGATCGCGTTTGCCGCGGCGGCGCTGGCGCTGCTGAAGGTCGACGTCGTCGTCGCGGCGAACGGCCGGATCGCGACCGGCGAGCGCGAGATCGTGGTTCAGCCGCTCGAGACCTCGGTCGTCCGCTCGATCGCGGTCAACATGGGCGAGCAGGTCAAGGCGGGCGAGGTCCTGGCGACCCTCGACCCGACCTTTACCCAGGCCGACCAGAACGAGCTCACGGCCAAGCTGCGCGGCCTCGACGCCGCCTTCGACCGGCTCGCCGCCGAGCTCGCGGGCGGCGCCTACAACCCGCACGACCCCAACCTCGACGAGCTGATCCAGCGCGACGTGTTTCGCCGGCGCCACGACGAGTACGCGGCAAAGCTCGCCGCGGCCGGGCACAAGATCGAGCAATACCAAGCCGACCTCGCGGCCCGGCAAGCCGAGGCCGCCAGCCTGCGCCAGCAGATCGAGCTCTCCGGCGAGGCGGTCCACATCTACAAGCAGCTGGTCGCCAAGGACCTTGCCTCGAAGCTCAAGCTGATCGACGCCAGCCAGCACCAGCTCGACGCCGAGGCGCGGCTCGACGACGACCTCGGCGACCAGCAAAAGCTCGCCGGCGAAATCGCCGAGGCGCAGGCCGACCGCGCCGGTTTTGTCGAGGAGTGGCGGCGCAAGCTGGCCGAGGAGATCGCGCAGACCCGCAGCGACCGCGACGGCGCCGCAGCGCGGCTTGCCAAGGCGCGCATGCGCGCCGAGTTGACGGTGATGCGCGCGCCCGAGGATGCGATCGTGCTCGATGTCGCCGACCGGCCGCCCGGGTCGGTGCTGCGCGAGGCCGAGACCCTGATGCGCCTGGTGCCGAGCCGCTCGCCGCTGTTTTTCGATGTCGAGGTCGACACCCGCGACGTGGCGCGGCTCCATGTCGGCGACCGCGCGACGATCAAGCTGGAGGCGTTGCCGTGGCAGCAATACGGCCTCGCCTATGGCGATCTCGTGTCGCTGACCCCCGACACGCTCGCCGACGACAACCCGGCCGAGACCCGCGGGGGCGCGTCACCGGCCGAGCCCGGGGGGCCGGCACGGCAGGGCGCGGTCCACTACCGCGCGCGCATTGCCCTCAGCACAACCAAATTCCGCAACCTGCCGGCGGGCTTCGGCTTGCGGCCGGGGATGCGCGTCGTCTGCGACATCAAGATCGGACGGCGCTCGATTCTGCAATATGTCCTTAACCCGCTTACCCGCATAATTGGTGAAAGTTTGCGCGAGCCATAGCCGATGCATTCCTCCGATAGCTGCTGTTGCCGCAACCCGTCTCCCGGCCGGCGGATCGGCCGGCGTCAGCTGTTGCGCTCGCTCGGGATCGCGGGGATCGCCGTGTCGGCGCCGCTTGCCGTGGGCCTGCCGTTCGCCGCGTCGGCGGCGGAGGGCGATTACGAGGCGATGCTGGTGTCGTGCATCGACCCGCGGATGGTCGCCCCGGTTTACAAGTACATGGATGGCCGCGGCCTCGGCGGCAAATACAGCCAGTTCGTCATTGCCGGTGCGGCAATCGCGGTCGTCGCCCCCAAATTTGCGGCGTGGCGCCCGACCTTTTGGGACAACCTCGCAACCTCGGTCGAGCTGCATCATCTGCGTTCGGTGATCGCGATCGACCACCGCGACTGCGGCGCCGCCCGGATCGCGTACGGCGACGACAGCATCGCCAACCCGCAGGTTGAGACCAAGACCCACCGCGAGGTGCTGGCCGAGTTTCGCGCCGCGGTCGCCCAGCACCATTCCCAGCTCACCGTCGAAACCGGCCTGATGGCGCTTGACGGCTCGCTCCAAATGTTCACGTGAGGGAGCGAAATCCCGGCGGGGGGTGGCGGGCCTGGGTCGCCTCTTCGAAGGCGTAGGCGAAGCGCAGCAGGGTGGCCTCGCTCCACGCGCGGCCGCTGAAGGTCGCGCCGAACGGGTATTCCGGGGTGTCGTCGCCGCCGACAAAGCCGGCCGGGACTTGGACGCTCGGATAACCGGCTTTGGCGGCGATCGCGGCGCCGACGGCACCCGGAAACAGCACCGCGTCGAGCCGGTGCCGGTCCATGTAGGCGTCAAGCCCCAGAGTGCGTGCCGAGCGCACATCCATCTGCCGCGCCGAAATATATTCGGGCTCGCTGAGATCCCCGCGCGTCGCCGCGGCGGCGAGAAACAGATCCTGCCCGAAGCGCAAGGCCCGCTCAGGGTTGGCTGCGTTGAACGCGACGATGTCGGCGAGGCTGCGCATCGCGGTCTCGCTCGCCCAATCGCGCAGGTAAAGGTCGAGGTCGTGCTTCAGCTCGTAGACGAAGACGAGTGGCGGGCGCACCGGCCGCAGCCAGGTCCGGCTCTCGGGGTTGCGGTTCAGGATCGCGATCTCAGTGCCGGGGCCGCCGATCCAGCCGGCGGTCGGCATGCTGGCGCGCACGATTGTGGCGCCGAGCTGCTCGATCGCGGCGATCGCCGCTGCCATGACCGCGGCGGCGCGCGGCGACAGCGGCCCGTAATAAACGTCGTTGCCGCGGTCGGCGGGGTCGCTCGGCACCCCGATGCGCGCACCCTTGAGCCCGTCCCGGTCGAGCGCGCTCGTATAGTCGGCGGGGCGCCGCAAACCCTCGGTCGCCGGGTCGAGCGGGTCGGCAACCGCCAGCACATTCAGCAGCACCGCCGCGTCGCGCACGGTGCGGGTCAGCGGGCCGGCCGTGTCCTGGCTGTGGGCGATCGGGACTATGCCAGCGCGGCTGATCAGGCCGACCGTCGGCTTGACCGTGACGAGGCCGTTGTCGCTCGCCGGGTCGAGCAGCGAGCCCGAGGTCTCCGTGCCGATCGCGGCTGGGGCGAAGCCGGCCGCGACGGCGACCGCCGAACCCGAGCTCGACCCGCCCGGATCGACCAGCGGCCGGCCGTTGTCGCCGAGGCTCGGCGCATAGGGGTTGAGCACCTGGCCGCCGAGCGAGCTGTAGCCCGAGGGCAT
>DATMLF010000175.1:0-6162 GCA_035570595.1 Allostellaceae bacterium | reverse complement strand
GCGAGCGCGTCGAGGATCGCGTTCGCGACCGCCGGGAAGCCGGCGACCGCGCCTGCTTCGCCGCAGCCCTTGACCCCGAGCGGGTTGGTCGTGCATCGCGTGCTGTTGAAGGCGATATCGTAGGCTGGCAGGTCGTCGGCGCGCGGCAACGCGTAATCCATCAACGAGCCGGCGACGAGCTGGCCCGATTGCGCATCGTAAGCCGCGTGCTCGAGCAATGCCTGGCCCACACCTTGCGCGATCGCACCATGCGCCTGACCCGCCGCGACCATCGGGTTGACCAGCACGCCGTAATCGTCGACCGCGGTATAGCACGCCAACGTCACGCGGCCGGTGTCGCGGTCGACCTCGACCTCGGCGACATGCGTGCCGTTCGGGTACGTCATCCACTCGCGCGTCCAGGCGTAATACGTGTCGAGCGGCGCCCCCTTGTCGCGCGCCGACATGGCGATCTCGAGAAGCCCGACCCGGCGGTCCGTTCCGGCGACGACAAAATCGCCGTCCTCGAAACGGATGTCGGCCTCGGCCGCTTCGAGCGCTTCCGCGGCGGCACGGGTGCCCTTGGCGATGATTTCGTCCGCGGCGCGCCAGATCGCGGTCCCGCCCATATAGGTCGCGCGCGAGCTGCCGTGCCCGCCGCCCAATGGGATCAGGTCGGTGTCTCCTTGCACCAGCCTGATGCGCTCGTTGGCCAAGCCGAGCCGGTCGGCGAGGATCTGCGGAAAGGTCGTCTCGTGGCCCTGGCCGATCGTCTGGGTGCCGGTGATCAGCGCGACCGTGCCGCCCGGCTCAAAGCGGACATCGACATTTTCGCTCGGCGAGCCGCCGGTCGCCTTGATGTGATAGGCAAAACCGAGCCCGCGCAGCAGCCCCCGCGCCTCGCTGTCGCGGCGCCGCCCGGCAAAACCGGCGACATCGGCGCGGGCGAGCGCGCGCTCGAAGGTCTCGGGGAAGGCGCCGCTGTCGATCTTGCTGCCAAGCGCGTTGGTCGTCGGCATCGCCGCCGCCGGGACCAGGTTCAAGCGCCGCAACTCGGCGCGGTCGAACCCGCATTGCCGCGCCGCCTTGTCGATCAGCCGCTCGATGATATTGACCATCTCGGCAAAGCCCGGGCCGCGGCTGACGCCGACCGGCGCGGTGTTGCTCAGCACCGCGGCGACGCGCAGGGCGATGGCCGGGATCCGGTAAACCGTCCCCGGCAGGTGGACATATTGGAAAGTCTGCACCCCGCCCGCGCTGACGAGGTAGGCCCCGGCGTTGGCGGTGCTGTCGATGCGCAAGGCCAAAAAACGACCCTGCGCATCGAGCGCAAGCGCCGCCTCGGCGACATGGTCGCGCGCCTGGTGGTCGGCGACAAAAACCTCGCTGCGGCTGGCGATCCATTTGACCGGGCGGCCGACGCGCTTTGCCGCCCACGGGATCAGCACGTGCTCCGGGTAGATGAAGTTCTTGGCGCCAAAACCGCCGCCGACATCGGGCGCCACGAACCTCAGCGCCGCCGGCGGCACGCCGAGCGCGCGCGCCGCGTGGTCGCGGGTGTTGTGGATGCTCTGCGCCGAGACGTGGGCGGTGTAGCGGCCGCGCGCGGCGTCCCACCGAGCGACGATCCCGCGCGGCTCCATCGGGTTGGTGACGATCCGGTGGTTGTCGAGCCGCAGCCGCACGATGTGGGTGGCCGCCGCGAACGCCCGGTCGACCGCCGCGTCGTCGCCGGTCCGCCAGTCGAAGCACAGATTCCCCGGCACCTCGTCCGCGACCTGAGCCGCGCCGGCGGCGCGCGCCGCGGTCACCGACGTCACCGGCGGCAACGGTACATAGTCGACCGCGACGAACTCGGCGGCGTCGAGCGCTTGCGCGCGGGTCTCGGCGACAATCACCGCCACCGGCTCGCCGGCGTAGCGGGCCTTCTCCGTGGCGAGCAGGGGCTGCGGCGCGAACGCGAACGGCTCGCCCGACTGGGCGTTCGCGGTCGCCGTGGGCAGCAGCGGCCGCAGACCGTCGGCGGCTATCTCGACGGCGGTCAGCACCGCCAGCACGCCGGGCGCCGCGCGGGCGGCGCTCGCGTCGATGGCGGCGATTCGCGCGTGCGCGTGCGGCGAGCGCAGGACTACCGCGTAGCTGAGGCCGTCAAAGACGAGATCGTCGAGATAGGCGCCGCGGCCGGTCAGAAAGCGCAGATCCTCGCGCCGTTTGGGGGCCTCGCCAATGCCAAAGCGCGCTTCGCTCATCTCGCCTGCCCTTTCAGCGACGCAACATCGTAAGCTGCGCCCGCGGCCGCCCCTCGGTACAGTCGTTTATCAAGGGCACGTATCGAGCCGGGCGCGCCGTCGCACCGACCTAACGGCACAGCCTTTTTGCTAGGGACATAGGGCACAGCCTTGAGCACCGAGCCCGCTGACCGCGCCACCGCCGTGCTCGAGATCGATGTCGCCGGCATCGCCGCGAACTTGCGCTTTTTGAGAGAGCGGGCGGCGCCGGCGCAATGCGCGGCGGTCGTCAAGGCCGATGGCTATGGGCTCGGTGCTCTAGCCGTTGCCGGGGCGCTTGCCGCCGCCGGGTGCCGGCGTTTCTTTGTCGCCACCTTGGACGAGGGGCTGGCGTTGCGCCAAGCGCTGCCGCCGATCTGTGAAATCGCGGTGCTGAACGGCCCGGTGCCGGGTTCGGCCGACGAGTTTGCGGCGGCCTGCCTGGTTCCGGTGCTCAACCATCCCGGCCAGATCGAGGAATGGCGCAACCTCGCCGGAGCGCGCGGGCCGCTGCCCGCCATGCTGCATGTCGACACCGGGATGGCCCGCCTCGGCCTCTCGGCGCGCGAGTTCGCCGGGCTCGCCGACGATCTCGGCAGCTGCGGCACGATCCGTTGGCGGGCGCTGTTGAGCCATCTCGCCTGCGCCGACGAGCCGGGACACCCGCTAAACCGCGGCCAGCGCGCGCGCTTTGTGTCGGCGCGTCGCCGAGTGGAGGGGGTGCCGGCAAGCCTCGCGGCATCCTCCGGCATCTTTCTCGGCCGCGATTACCACTTCGACCTTGTCCGTCCGGGTGCGGCGCTCTACGGCGTCAACCCGCAGCCGGGGCGTCGCAACCCGATGCGCCAAACTGTCCGGCTGAAGGCAAGAATCCTGCAAATCCGGGAGGTTGACGCCGGTCAGCCGGTTGGCTACGGTGCGACGCAGACGATGGCTGCGGCGGGCCGCTTGGCGACGGTCGCGGTCGGATATGCGGACGGGTTTCTGCGTTCGCTGAGCCAACGCGGGTCGGGCCGGATCGGTGGGGTCCGGGTTCCGCTCCTCGGCCGGGTTTCGATGGATCTCGCAGTGTTCGATGTTTCCGCCGTCGACCCTTCGATTGCGCGGCCGGGCGGCTTTATCGAGCTTTTGGGCGACGATTACGGCGTCGACGCCGCCGCCGCCGATGCCGGGACGATCGGGTACGAGATCCTGACGGCGCTCGGCCGGCGCTATTACCGGGTCTACCAGGGCGCAGCGGGCTCGCCGGCCGCATGCTGAAAGCCCTCGCCTCGATCGGCGCCGCGTTTCTCGGCTTTCTCGCCGCGACCGGGCATATCGTCATCTTTGCCGTGACCGCACTGGCGACGGGGTTGTCGCCGCCCTTTCATGTGCGCGCGACGCTGCGCCAGATGCTCGACATCGGCTACTTCTCGCTGCCCGTCGTGGGCTTGACCGCGATCTTCACCGGCATGGTGCTGGCGCTGCAATCCTATACCGGGTTCAGCCGATTCGCCGCCGAGAGCGCGGTCGCGACGGTGGTCGTGCTGTCCGTCACCCGCGAGCTCGGGCCGGTCATCGCCGGGCTGATGGTCGCCGGCCGCGTCGGCGCCGCGATGGCGGCCGAAATCGGCACGATGCGGGTCACCGACCAGATCGACGCGCTGACCACGCTCTCGACCGACCCGCTGCGCTACCTGGTGCTGCCGCGGCTTCTCGCCGGGCTCGTCACCCTGCCGCTGCTGGTCGTCGTCGCCGACATCATCGGCGTCTTTGGCGGCTATCTCGTCGGCGTCTACAAGTTCGGCTTCAATCCAGAGGCCTATCTCGCCCGCACCGAGCAGTATCTGGAGACGAGCGATGTCGTCTCCGGTCTCGTCAAGGCCGCGGTCTTCGGCTTCATCGTCGCGCTGATGGGCTGCTACCACGGCTACCATTCGCGCGGCGGCGCGCAGGGTGTCGGTCAAGCAACCACTTATGCCGTGGTTTCGGCCTCGATCCTGATCCTCGTCTTCGACTACGGCATCACCCAGGCCCTGTTCGCGCGATGAACGGTGCCGTCACGCCAAAGATCGCCGTGCGCGGATTGCGCAAGTCCTTTGGCCGCAACCGCGTGCTCGACGGTCTCGACATCGACTGCGCGGCCGGCGAAAGCCTGGTCGTGATCGGCGGCTCGGGCACCGGCAAGTCGGTATTGGTGAAATGCATTCTCGGCCTGCTGCGCCCCGACCAGGGGTCGGTCCGGATCGACGGCGCCGAGACGGTGGGGTTGCGGCGCAAGCCGCGCGAGCGGCTGCTGCAGAAATGCGGGGTGCTGTTTCAGGGAAGTGCGTTGTTCGACTCGCTGCGGGTGTGGGAGAATGTCGCCTTCGGGTTGATCCACGGACGCGGCATGGAGCGAGAGGCGGCCAAGGAAATCGCTTTTGCCAAGCTCGGTGCGGTCGGGCTCGGCCCCGAGACCGGCGAATTGCGGCCGGCCGAGCTTTCGGGCGGCATGCAAAAGCGCGTGGCGCTGGCGCGTGCGATCGCCGCCGACCCCGAGATCATCTTTTTCGACGAGCCGACGACCGGGCTCGACCCGATCATGGGCGACGTGATCAACGACCTGATCCTCAAATGCGTGCGCGAGCTGGGCGCGACCGCGGTGTCGATCACCCACGACATGGTCAGCGCGCGCAAGATCGGCGACCGCATCGCGATGATCCACAAGGGACGAATCATTTGGCACGGGCCGGCGGCCGAGATCGACCATTCCGATAACCCATATGTCGACCAGTTCATTCACGGGCGCGCCGAAGGGCCGATCCACATGGAGATCCGCGCGCTGTGACCGGGTGGGCCGCCATATACCGGCCGCGGCGGGGTTGAGCCGATGGCTCGGGCCCAGCCGCGCTATGCTTGCCAGCAATGCGGGGCGGTGCACCCCAAATGGACCGGGCGCTGCGACGGCTGCGGCGCCTGGAACAGCCTGATCGAGGAGTTGCCGCGCGAGGCGGTGCCAAAGGGTCTCGCAGCGGGCGCCGGCCGCGCGCTCGGCTTTGTCGGGCTGACCGGCCCCGGCATGCTGCCGCCGCGCCGAACGACCGGCATCGCCGAGCTCGACCGCGTCTGCGGCGGCGGGTTCGTCCCCGGCTCGGCGATCCTGGTCGGCGGCGACCCGGGCATCGGCAAGTCGACCCTGCTGTTGCAGGCCGCCGCCGCGATCGCCACACCGCGCGGCGGCGCCGGGCCGGCGAACGCCGCCTACATCACCGGCGAGGAGGCGATCGACCAGGTCCGGCTGCGCGCCGAGCGGCTCGGTGTCGCGCACAGCCCGGTCATGCTCGCCGCGGCGGGAAACGTCCGCGACATCCTCGCCTCGCTCGACCGCAGCGACGCGCCCGACCTCGTCGTCGTCGACTCGATCCAGACGATGTACCTCGACACCCTCGACAGCGCCCCCGGCACGGTAAGCCAGGTGCGAGGCGCGGCGCAGGAGCTGATCCGGCTCGCCAAGCGGCGCGGGTTTGTGCTGGTGCTGGTCGGGCATGTCACCAAGGAGGGGGTCATCGCCGGGCCGCGCGTCCTCGAGCACATGGTCGACACGGTGCTCTATTTCGAAGGCGAGCGCGGCCACCAGTTCCGCATTCTGCGCGCGGTGAAGAACCGCTTCGGCCCGACCGACGAGATCGGCGTGTTCGAGATGACCGATGCCGGCTTGAGCGAAGTGCCCAACCCGTCGGCGCTGTTCCTGGCCGACCGGCGCGGCGATGTCAGCGGCGCCGCCGTCTTCGCCGGCATGGAGGGAACGCGGCCCGTGCTGGTCGCGATTCAAGCCCTGGTGGCACCCTCGCCGTCCGGCACGCCGCGCCGCGCGGTGGTCGGCTGGGACTCCGCACGGCTTGCAATGGTGATGGCCGTTCTCGATGCCCGCTGCGGGCTTGCAATCGGCGCCAAC
>DATMLF010000174.1:0-5424 GCA_035570595.1 Allostellaceae bacterium | reverse complement strand
CATGGCGCGCAACCTGCTCGGTCGCGAAGTCACCGCCGAGGACGTCGCGAAAGCCTTTCTGGCACTTAGTCTGGCACGCAACACCACCGGCTCGTTCGTCACCGTCGATGGCGGCAACCTCGCCGCCGCGCCGCGCTGACCGATGGCGCCGCGTAACCTGCGGGGAATGCGGTCGTCATGGCGCAGCAATCTCGAGGATCGGGTGATCGAGCGGTTGAAGGTGCGCGCGGCAACGCAGCGCAAGTCGCTTGAGCAGTCGTTGCGTGATCTGTTGACCGAGGCGGCAAAGCCCGACCGCAGTGAACTGATTGCCGCGCTCGATCGCATCCGGGCGATGACGCCACACCGGAAACCCGGCGTCGATTACCCGACCTCGGAACAACTCATCCGTGAAGACCGCGACCGCCGGTGACCCTCGTTGTCGACGCCAGCGTTGCTCTGAAGTGGTTTCTGGTTGACGAGCCGCTTGCCGCCGAGGCGCTCGCCGTCGTTCAAGACAATGCGGCGCTGATTGCGCCGGATATTGTCATCGCCGAAGTCTGCAATGCCGCGTGGCGGTCGGCGCGGCTCGGCCGCATCAATCAGGATCAGGGAGCGAAATCGCGGCGGTTCTGCCACGGCTTTTCGACGAGCTGCTTGGCGCCGCATCCTTGGCGCCGCGCGCGGTAGCCATCGCCGGCGAACTCGATCACCCAGTTTACGACTACCTCCATGTGGCGCTCGCGGAGGTGCGCCGGGCGACGCTTATAACCGCGGACAGCCGGCTCCTCGAAAAGCTTCGGCGAACACCGTGGGCAGCCAATACATTGCACTTGGCGAATTACGCGAAAAACACCTGATTATTCCGCGGCCTGGCGCGTCGGCTCGGGCGTGAGGGTGGCTGCCGGCAGGCGGGGGAGGACTTCCTTGGCCATCAGGCGGATGCCCTTTTCGGCCTCCTGGTGGTCGAGAAAGCCGGACCGGCCGATAAAGATGAAATTGGCGAAGCCGCCGACCTTGTCGTAGATCTCCATGATCTGCCGGTAGACCGTGTCCGGGTTGCCGGCGCACAGGATGCCGCGGGTGATCGCCTGTTCCGCGGTAATGCCGATCAGGCTCTGGCCCGGCCGCAGGTTGGCCTGGCCCCCCGGCCGCGGCTCGGTGCGGAAATTTTGCGCGGCGACTTCGGGCGGCGACCGGCCCGGCAGAAACTTCGACATTTGCGGTGACTGCTTGAGGCTGGTGTTCAAAAACCACAGCAATTTGCTGCCGACCCGCACGCCCTCCTCGTCTGTGTCGCCGACATAGGCGAGGGCGGCATAGGCGAAGCGGTCGGTGCCGGGCGCCGGCAGCCGGGCCTCACTGCGGGCGGCGCGATAGGCGTCAAAGGCGCGCTTACTGGCCTCGGGGCCGCGCAAGACGAGCGCGTTGACCATGCCGCGCCGGCCCAACTCGGCCGAGGTCTCGGGGTCGCCGGTCGCCGCCCACATCGGCGGGTGGGGGCGCTGGTAGGTCGGCGGCCAGATGTTGACGTGGCGGTGGGTGTAGTGCTTGCCCTCCCAGCTGAACGGGCCGTCATGCGAGGTCAGGGTCTTCTGGATCAGGTCGATCGCCTCCCAGAAGCGGTCGACATAGCCGACCGGGTTGGCGTTGCCCGAGACCATCTCGCTGTCGCCCGACTTGACAAAGCCGATGTCGAGCCGGCCACGCGAGATCACGTCGGCGGTCGCGTACTCCTCGGCGATGCGCACCGGGTCGGGCCGCACCGTGATCAGGGTGCCGAGGCTGAGGATGCGGACCTTCTTGGTCTGGCGCGCGAGGATGCCGAGGATCATCGGGCTCGCGCCGTAAAGACTGTTGATGCCGGAATGATGCTCGATCGAGACGACGTTGACCCCGAGGTCGTCGCACAACAGGTGCTCGTCGAGGCATTCCTCGAACAAGTCGGCGGAAATCTTCGGGTCGCAATATTTGTTGGGCAGGCTCGCGCGCACCGACGGGGCGGCGTCGAGGGTTTCCTGCGGCACAAACGGGTAGACGTTTTCGCAATGGTACCAGGCGCGCATAAATCCGGTCTCCGTGGGTCCGCTGACACGGCCGATCTTGGGTGATCGGCGCGATGGTGACAAGATGGGGGTCTGCGGGGAACGAACGAGATGCGGGATATATGCGACCGATAAAGGGCCGGCCTTTGGCTAGAGAGGCCGGGTAAGTGAGGCGGCCGCTGCTCGTCGTCGACGGCGACTCGTTTGCCCACCGGTCCTACCACGCGCTGCCGAAAACCATTCGGCGGCGCGACGGCGGCGGCGCCGGCGCGATCGTCGGCTTTGCGAACTTTTTGCTGCGGCTGTGGGACGAGGAGCGGCCGCGCGCCGTGCTGGTCGGTTGGGACACGCTCGATGCGCCGACCTACCGCCATCGGGCACTCGCCGGTTACCAGGGCGGGCGCGCGTTCGACCGCGAGCTCGTGGACCAGCTACAAATCTTGCCGCAATTCGTCACGGCTTGCGGCTTTGCCGCCGCCAAGGCAGCGGGCTACGAGGCCGACGACTTTCTCGCCGCCGCGGTCATGCAGGAGGAAAAGCGCGGCGGCGCGGCCTTGGTGGCGAGCGGCGACCGCGACGCCTTCCAGCTCGCCTCGAAGCAGACCGTGATCCTGCAGCCGGTGCGCGCCGGCGAGATGGCGCGGATCGGCCCCGCCGAGGTGCGCGCCCGCTACGGTGTCGACCCGCGGCAGGTGCCCGATTTCATAGCGCTGCGCGGCGACCCGTCCGACAAGATCCCCGGCATCCGCGGCGTCGGGCCAAAGGGGGCCGCCGCCCTGTTGCAACGCTACGGGTCGCTCGACGCGGCGCTCGCCGACGGGCGGTTTGCAGGCGAGGCCGAGGCGCTGCGGCTCTACCGCAGCATCGCGACGATGGACGCCGCCGCCCCGCTGCCGCCGCTTGACGACCAGATGCCGGATTGGGCCGCGGCCGCCGTCTTGGCGCGCGACTGGGGGCTCCGCCAGCTCGCCGACCGCCTGACTGCGCTCGCGCACGGCGCCGCCGCTTGATCGGGGCCGACCGGGGGCCGGCGCGGTCAGCAGGCGGCTCCGCGTCGGAGCGAACGCCTCAGAAGTTCGGGGACCGCTCGGCGACGGGTGGCGGCCGCTCGGCTTCGGGGACTTCGGCGGGTCCGGTCTTGAACACGCCTTCGCGAACCAGGCGGTCGCGCACCCCCTCGAGCAGGCTCAACGACTGGGCGAGCCCCTGGATTGGGATCGCCACGGTGAACTCCGAGACCGTGCGAAGCTCGCGGCCGGCGCCCGCCGGCACCGCTTCCAGCCGCTGGAATTCGAGCCGGGCCACCCCGTTCAGGATCGCAACGTCTTTGAGGCTGTCACAGAAATAGACCGGCATCGGTTCCGTCCGTCCCTCCGTTAAAGTGTGCCCGTCGGTAAAGTGTGCCAGTCGGCCGTCCTCGTTCTTGAAACGATCGGCGCGACGTCAGCCGCCGTGGGGCCACAGGCGGCGATGGTAGGCGCCGTCCCAAAACAGGTATTCGTATTGCGTGGCGCGAGTGAAGGCGGCGAGCATTTTTTCGCGCACCGTCTCGCTTGCCATGTCGGCGGCATGGTCGGCGGTGGCGACGACCGCCATGACAGCCTCGCCAAAGCGCGGGTCGGCATAGGTGTCGATCCAGGCGCGGTAGGGGTTGTCGGGCGCCGCCTGCCTGGCGATTGCGCAGCCGACGTCCCAATAGATCCAAAAGCACGGCAGCAGCGCCGCGACCAGGACCTCCCACGGCTCGTGATAGGCGGTGGCGACGAGGAAGCTCGTGTAGGCGAGGCAATCCGGCGCCGGCTCGGCGGCGGCGAGCGACGCCGGGTCGATGCCGAAGGCGCGCAGATATTGCTCGTGCAGCGCGCGCTCGACCGCCACCGCTCCCAACGCCGACTGGGCGAAAGCCTGCAGCGTCAGGGTGTCGGGCGCCTTCGCCGCGGCGATCGCCAATGCCCGCGAGAACTGGCCGAGATAAAGCGCGTCCTGGGTGACGTAGTGGCGAAAGCGGTCGCGCACCAAGGTGCCGGCGGCGAGCTCGGTGTTGAACGGCAACGCGTCGATCGCCGCGCGCAACCCCGCGGTGCGCCCCCGCGCCGCCTCCGAAAAGCGCGCCATCCCGTACCCCTCATTCCGCTTCGCTGCCCCGCCCCGCCCCGCCCCGGCGGCCGGGGCGGGGCGGGCGCCTACATCCTCCATTGTCGCCGCGCGCGGTTTGCGTCTATGCTTGATGCGGCGTTTTGACGCGACCTGTGGGTGCGCCGAGCCAGCCGCTCGATGGCCGGGCGCCCGGCTGCCAACAAGGAATTTCGGTTCGCCCCCAGCGGCGCCGGCGCTCACGTCCGATCCGGGAGAATGGACCCATGCTGGAGCTTTTGGAACAGCAGCGGACCCTGACCGCCAATCAGTGGAAGATCATTTCGGCGGCGATCCTCGGCGACATGCTCGACTTTTTCGACTTCTTCCTGATCGGGTTTGTGCTCGCCTTTATTGTCGGGGCCTGGCACCTGACCTACGGCCAGTCGGCGTGGATCCTGCTGTCGGCCGGCATCGGCGCGATCCCCGGCGCGTTTTTCTGGGGTTGGATGGCCGACAAGATCGGCCGGCGCAAAGTCTTCATCGCCACGGCGCTCAACTTCTCGATCGCCACCGGGATCATGGCGCTGACGCCGGACAAGGGCGGCTGGATCTTTCTCTCCGTCTTCCGCTTTTTCGTCGGCGCCGGGGTCGCCGGCCTCGTCGTCGTCGACCTGCCGCTGGTGCAGGAGTTCGTGCCGTCGTCAAAGCGCGGCTGGGTCGGCGGGCTCGTTACCTCGACCGTTTCGGTCGGCGGCTTTCTCGGCGCGGCGTCGGGCGCCTTTCTGGCGCCGCTGATCGGCTGGCGCGGGCTGTTCGCGATCGGGCTGCTGCCGGCCCTGTTCACGTTGATGATCCGCGCCTGGGTCCCGGAATCGCCGCGCTGGCTGATCCGCAAGGGGCGGCGCGAGGACGCGCGGCGCTCGATCGCCTGGGCATTGGAGGTCGACCCGGAGACGATTGAATTGCCGGAGACGCTGCCCGAGGTGCCGCATACGCCGTGGCGCGAGCTGTTCAAGTATCCGCGCAGCGTGGTGCTGACGGCACTCACCGGCCTGTCGCAGACGAGCGGGGTCGGGTTGGCGCTGTGGGCGCCGACGTTGCTGATGATGATCATTCGGATCAAGCCGCAGCAGGCGTCGTTCCTGATGATGTGGGTCGGGGTGTCGGCTTTTGTCGGCCGGCTGTGCTGCGCCTACCTTGCCGACACGATCGGCCGCCGCTGGTCGGGCATCCTCGCCTGCTCGGGCGGCGCCGTGACCCTGATCCTCGCCGGCTATTTCGCCAATGCCTTTGTCGGCGGGGTCTCGGTGTTCTGGCTGATGCT
>DATMLF010000173.1:0-3547 GCA_035570595.1 Allostellaceae bacterium | reverse complement strand
AGCGCCTCCGGGGTGAACCACCAGGCGAGCTCCTTGCCGCAGCCGTCGCCCGCCGGCGGCGGCGCCTGGTCGTGGCACTGGGTCTCGCCGGGCGGGCATAAGAGACGCATGTGGAAATGATAATCATGGCCCCACCAAGGCCGAATCTTGGCGAGCCAGGCGCGATCGGCGCCGGCTTCATGGCACAATTCGCGTTTGATCGCGGGATTGACGAAAATCCGCGCGACCCGCGGCTCGCGCGCGACGGCCTTGTACATCTCGAGGTAGGAGGGATTCCACCTCGCCGGGTCGACATGCAGGCCGTCGGCGGCGACGACATCGGTCGCGGACATCGCGTCGCGCTCGGCGGGGGTAAGCCTGCGGGTCGGCATCGGGGTCAGCCAGATGTCGGCGTCCAGCCCGATCTGGTGCGAGCCGTGGCCGGTCAGCATCGGCCCGCCGCGCGGCTGGGCGATGTCGCCGATCAAAAAGCCGGGCCAGCCGGTCTCGGCCGGCAATTTCGCCGCCAGCCGCTCGATAAACGCGATCAGCGCCGGGTGGCCCCAGGCACGGTCGCGCGACGGGCGCATGACCTGCCAGTTCGGGCCGTCGGCGGGCAATTCGACCGCCCCTTCGAGGCAGCCGCGCTCGTAGGAGCCAATGGCCTCGGGCGGCCCGGGTGCGGGTGTCGTTTCGCGGCCGAAGATGCGCTGCGCCGCGCCGGGCGGCAGTTCCGCCAAGAGCGCGGCGCGATGCGCATGCTCCTCGGCCACCGTGTCCTGCGCGGCGGCGCTGCCGCATATGGCCCACAGCACGAGCGTGGCGGCGGAAAGCGCCAGCAGGCGGGTGCGGCCCGAACAAAGGTTTGCGGCGGAACCCATGACAAGCCCCCTCTATGAGACGCGCTCGCCCCGCGGGAGGCGCGGACCTGGACAACGGGTTGAAGTGAGCCGCGCACGCGCCGAGGCGCACCGCGCGGTCCTCGCCGCGCCAGGGAGGGCGTGGCCGGGCAATTATGGCCGCCGCACCGGGGAAAGTCTTCGCGCGTGTGCGCGCCGCGGCGTTCGCGGCGTCACCGGATTGTCATCGCGGGGCTGCAAGAGTCTGGCATTCTCGGGGCACGGCGGTTGCGGCGGCGCAGGCGAGAGGGGCGGGGCATGGCCGAGGATTTGGTCGACTACGATCTGCTGGTGATCGGCTCCGGGCCGGCAGGCCAGCGCGCCGCGATCCAAGGTGCCAAGCTCAACAAGCGCGTGGCAGTCGTCGAACGCCAGGCCGTGCTCGGCGGCTGCAGCGTCAATCTCGGGACGATCCCGTCAAAAACCCTGCGCGAAGCCGTCCTCGAGCTGTCGGGCTATCGCTCGCGCGAATTTTACGGAGCCTCCTACACCGTAAAGCAGCGGATCACGATCCAAGACTTGCTGTCCCGCGCCAACCGGGTGATCCACAACGAGCTCGACGTGACGGCCAGATCCTCGGCGACGTCACCGGCCTCTTAAAGCTGATATTCCACGCCGAGACCCGCGAGCTGCTCGGCGTTCACATCATCGGCGAAGGTGCGAGCGAGCTGATCCACATCGGCCAGGCGGTGCTGTCGTTCGGCGGCAAGATCGACTACTTCATCGACACCGTGTTCAACTACCCGACACTGGCCGAATGCTACAAGGTCGCGGCGTTTGACGGGGTGAACCGGCTCGGCGTCTGAACCGAGGGGCGGCGGCCTCAGGCAGCCTCGTCCAATGTCGAGCCGACATCGAGGGTCGTGGCGCGGCGCAGGTCGCGCGGCTGGGTTTCGTCGTGCGGGCGACCGCGATGCATCGTCGAGCGGTTGTCCCAGATCACCAGGTCGCCGGCCCGCCATTGGTGGCTGTAGACGAATTCGGGCCGGGTCGCGTGCAAATTCAAGTCGTAGAGCAGGATGCGGCCGTCGGCGACCGGCCAGCCGACGACATGCGAGGCGTGGGCCGACAAATACACCGTCTTGCGCCCCGAGCCCGGATGGCGCCGCACCAGCCGCTGGCGCGACGGCGGATATTTCTCGCGCTCGCCCGGCGCGAACTCGGTAAAGCCGATCTGGCCGCGCGACCAGAAGATGTCGTGCTCGACGACGAGCGGCTCGATCGCCTCCCTCATGGCGCCGGGGAGCGCGTCGTAGGCGGCGCGCATGTCGGCGAACTCGGTCTCGCCGCCGCCGAGCGCGCTTGGCAGCGGCACCGCGACCGCGTGCAGCATCCCCAGCACAACCGGGACCGGCATGTAGGACGCGTCGGTGTGCCACAGCCGGTTGCCGAGCATGTCGAGCCTGCGGCGGTCGGTGGCTTGGCGCAAGCGGCCGTCCTCGTCGAGGTTCGAGATGTCGCCTATCTCCGGGTGCCGCAGCCGCCGCTTGGTGGCGGTCGCCGCCGCACGGCCGATTTCGAGCGGGCCAAAGAGCGCCGCGAAGTCGCGCAACCGCGTGTCGTCGAGCCGCTGCCCGCGAAACACGACGACCGCATGCTCGTCGACCGCCCGCCAGATCGCGTCGACCGTCGCCATGTCGACCGCCTGGGACAGGTCGACACCCGTCGCCTCCGCGGCAAACAGCGGATGCAGCTGGCGCAATTCGAGGCTCATGCGATACCCCTCCCGCAGCGAAACCGCCACAGCATCGCGCCGCCGCCGGCTACAAGTCAATCGACCGGCAACCATTTATCGATGCCTCGTTCTCAGGGCAAGACCGAAATCGACAAGGGCATTGAGACACACTAAAGTATGAATGAGCGGTCACAGGAGGATCGAGGCGAGCACTATTGCAGTCTCGAAAACTTAGGCGGAAAGAGGGGGTGGGACCGTGGTAGACGAAACGGAGCAAGCGACCGAGATTCGTCGCCTGATGGACGAGGCGGCCACGTTATCGCGCGCGAACGGCCCCTCGAAGGCAGTCGGCGCCCGCGTCAGCGAGATGCAGAAGGCAGCGGCGCAACGCTTCGGGCAGCGGTACGGCTGGCGGCGCTCCCGGACCGAATTTAGTCTTGTCTGCCTCGCAAAGGGCGCGATGCACGATGGGGCGAGCGGCTATCGCACGCGCACCGGATGCGGCGACCATCACGACGAATTCGACCATCCTTACTTCTACCGCTGCGATCGCCGCGCTGCCGCGATCGCAGCGCACCTATATAACTGGCCGGCAAATGATGCCGCGTGTCGGCACATAGCCGCTGAATATAGTCTGAATTTCGAAGTCGTCACGGACTTCCCGAGCTGGTGGAATCCCGGCGGAACAACGCTGGTGCTCTGGACGCCCGCCAGCTCACGAACGGGTAAATGATGCGGCCCTAATCGGCCTGTGCAACTGGTGGCAATGCGATGTTCCTCCGGCCGCTACAGTTGTCGCTGAAATCAATCCGCCAGCAGCGCGGGGTCAATCGAGCGAGAACCGATGGACGCTTGGTTTCATTGCGAGAATCCGTATCCGTTTGTGCCGGACGCGGTGCTGGACGCGGCGGATTCGGTGCGCGCCAGCCTGCCCAACCGCTATTGCGACCCGAAGGTCGCGGCGCGGCTCTTTGAGGAGACGCTCGACGAATAC
>DATMLF010000172.1:0-9468 GCA_035570595.1 Allostellaceae bacterium | reverse complement strand
ACGGGGCCGCTCCGTTCCCGAACGCCGTAGGGCACGGCAGGAATGAGTTCGCCGAAGCGGTGACCTCTGTGCCGCACTATTACGGCCATCGCCGCAGGCTGCGCGAGCGGATGGTCGCCGCCGGAGCCGAGAGCCTGCCCGATTACGAGCTCTTAGAAATGCTGCTGTTCGCCGCCAACCCGCAAGGCGATGTGAAGCCGGCGGCGAAGTCGCTGCTCGCGCATTTCGGCGGTTTTGGTAAAGTGATGAGCGCCGATCCAGACGCGCTGTCCGAAGCCGGGCTCGGCCTCGCCGGCATCGCCGCGATCAAATCGGTGCGTGAGGCGGCCCTGCGGCTGATGCGCGTCGAATTGCAGGAGCGGCCGGTCGTCAATTCCTGGGACAAGCTGATCGAGTATTGCAGCGCCCACGTCGCGCACAACCAGATCGAGGAGTTCCACATCCTGTTCCTCGACCGCAAGAACGTGCTGATCAAGCACGAGCGCCAGCAGACGGGCACCGTCGACCACACCCCGGTCTACCCGCGCGAAGTCGTCAAGCGCGCGCTCGAGCTTGCCGCCTCGGCGCTGATCTTGGTGCATAACCACCCCTCGGGCGACCCGACTCCGTCCAAGGCCGACATCGCGGTGACGCAGGACATCAAAAAGGCCGCGGCCCCGCTCGGCGTCGTCTTGCACGACCACGTCATCATCGGCCGCAACCGCCACACCAGCCTGCGCGACCTCGGCCTGATTTAGTGGCGCGAACCTAACAAAACGACTCGATCGCCTCCTATCCGTCGCCCCCGCGCAGGCGGGGGGCCAGGGCCTGCCCCGGCTAGAACGGGGAGTGAACGCTTGGTGCCCGCCATCTCCTGTCAAGCCGGGGCAAGCTCTAGGTTCCCGCTTTCGCGGGAATGACGAAGAGGTGAGGGGAGGGTGAATGGATCCAGTAGAGTGGCGCTCCCGCGGAGCTAGGGGGCTATTGCACCTGCTGCTTGAGCTTGGCCCAGCGGTCGAGGGCCGGCAGGATCTGGTCGGGGCCTTCCGCCGGCAGGCTGATGTTGACGCCGACCGCGCCGAGATCGCGGAAGCGCTTGATCTTGTCGGCGTCCTCGGGCGCGCCGCCGATCGTCACCGGCAGCGAGCTCGGGTCGCGGCCGGCGTCGAGCGCCATCTGGCGGAACCGCGGCATGTACTCCTCGGGATTGCCGCTCGACGCGTTCGGGTACCAGCCGTCGCCATAGCGCACCGCGCGCCGCGCCGCCCACGGAAAGGCGCCGCCGAGGATGATCGGCGGCCACGGCTTTTGCGCCGGCTTTGGCCAGGTCATCATCTGTGGGACCTTGACGATCTCGCCGTTGTACTCGGCTTTCGACTTGGCCCAGATCTCCTTCATCGCCTCCATCTGCTCGCGCATCTTTTGCATGCGGGTGGCAAAGACGGTGCCGTGGCTCTCGATTTCTTCCTGGTTCCAGCCGCCGCCGATGCCAAACACAAAGCGGCCGCCCGAAACCTGGTCGATCGACGCGACGAGCTTCGCAGTCTGGATCGTGTCGCGCTGGATCACGAGGCAAATGCCGGTCGCGAGCTTGAGGCGCCGCGTCGCGGCCGCCGCCGCGGTCAGGGTGACAAACGGGTCCATCACGTCGTAATAGCGCTTGGCGAGCTCGCCGCCGCCGGGCGCAGGCGTCCGGCGCGGCACCGGGATGTGCGAATGCTCGGCCGCCCACAGCGAGTCGAGGCCGCGCTCCTCGAGCGCCACGGCGAGCGCGGCGGGCGAAATCGAATAGTCGGTGAAAAAGATCGAAACGCCGAATTCCATGGCTCGGGGTCCCCGATGATTGGCCTCGGCGCGATCCTAAGTTGTGCCACGCACGCCGGCAAGCCGCGCGGCGCGGCGAACCGCTGGCGCACATACCGATGGGGCGCGCTAGTTCGCGGCCGCGAACGGGTTTTGCAAGGTGGTCGGCGCGGCTCTCGCGCGCGGCGAGGCGCGGATCATGTCGATCAGGCAGCGCAACGCCGCGGGCACCTGGCGGTGGCCGGGGTAGTAGAGGTAGAGCCCCTGGAACGACACCGACCACTCCTCGAGGACGCGCAGCAGCTGGCCCGAGCGCAGAAACGGCTCGGCCAGCGACTCGATCGTGTAGGCGATCCCAAGCCCGTCGACCGCGGCCCGCAGGGCGAGCTCGGGGTCGTTGACCGTGACCCGGCCGTCGACCGAAATCCGCTGCGCCTTGCCGGCGCGCTCGAACGGCCATTCGATTGTGGCGCCCTCGGCGGCCCGCCGGTACTGGACGCAGTCGTGGCCGGCTAAATCCTCGGGCGCCCTCGGCGGCCGGCGCCGGGCGAAATAGGCCGGCGAGCCGACCACGACGAGCTTGACCGGCCCGGTAACGCGGACCGCGATCATGTCGGCCTCGGCGCGGTCCTGCGGGCCGATCCCGGCGTCAAAGCCCCTGGCGACGATGTCGGCCGGGGCCTCGTCGAGGTGCAGCTCGAGCCGGACATCGGGATAGGCCGTCAAAAAGCGCGCCCACACCGGCACGATCACCGCGGCGGCGGCCGAATGGGTGGCATAGAGCCGCAGCCGCCCGAACGGCCGGCTCTGCTCCTCGCCGAGATCCTCGAGGGCGGCGGAAATCTGGTTGACCGCCGGCCGCAGCCGCTCGACGAGGCGCATCCCGGCGTCGGTCAGCGAAACGCTGCGCGTGGTGCGGTTGAGGAGACGCACGCCGAGCCGCCCCTCGAGCTGACGCATCGTGTGGCTGAGCGCGGACGGGGTCACGCCGAGACGCGCCGCCGCGACCCGGAAGTTCAGATGATCGGCCAGCGCGACAAACGCCCCGAGAGCCGAAATGTCACCGCGCCGCATTCATGAACCTTCCTCAACAGCGAATGCAATCGAGAGGGGATTTTCCTTGCCCACTCCCGTCAACACCTTGGCAGAGGAAACCGTCGACAAACGGAGAGCAACCTGATGCCTGCCGACCGCGAGCCGGCCGCGCCGGACGCGGACATTCTCGAAGCGCCGCCGCGCACTCGCACCGCCCCCGACCGGTGGCAGCCGCCGCCTGCCGACCGCCCCCCTTCCAACAACCCGGCGGGGCGGCCGCCCGCGCCCAAGCCGTCCGCTCCGCCAGCGGAGCAATCCCCGCCGTCGCGGCGGCGCTGGCTGCGCTGGGCGCTGTTTCTGGTGGTGCCGATCGCGCTCGTCGTCGGCGCGTATTTCTATTTCGAGGGCGGCGCCTACATGACGACCGACGACGCCTATGTCGAGGCCGACAAGGTCGGGCTGTCGACCGACGTCTCCGGCATGGTCAAGTCGGTGGACGTGAAAGACAACCAGCACGTCGCCGCCGGACGGGTCCTGTTCCGGCTCGATCCGCTGCCGTTCCAGCTGAAACTGGAACAGGCCCAAGCCCAGCTCGGCGTCGTTCGGGACAACCTCAACGCCCTCAAAGCCAATTACCAGAATGTCCAAGCCCAGATAACGCACGCGGAAGACCAGATCGCGTTCAATCAGCGGCAGTATGAGCGTCAAGCGATATTGGCCCGCCAGCAGTTCGCCGCGCAAACGACGGTGGACCAAATGCGGCTGAACCTGCAGAGCTCGGAACAGTCGATGACTTCGCTCAAGGCGCAGCTGGCCGGCATCGTCGCCAATCTCGACGGCAATCCTGACATCGCAGTCGAGCAATACCCCGAGTACCGCCAGGCGCTGGCCGCCCGCAACGAAGATGCGCGCGAGCTGCGCGACAGCGTGGTTCGGGCGCCGTTCCCCGGCACGGTGACCAACGTTCCCCAGTTGCGGCCGGGCATGTACCTGCAGGCCTCGACGACCGGCTTTTACCTCGTCGACACCGACCGGGTCTGGGTCGAAGCCCAGCCCAAGGAGACCGAGCTGACCTATGTGCGGCCGGGGCAGCCGGCGACAGTCACGGTCGACACCTACCCCGGGCGGGCATGGCACGGCAAGGTCGCGAGCCTCGGGCCCGCGGCGCAATCGGAATTTTCGCTGTTGCCGGCCGAGAACACGAGCGGCAACTGGGTCAAGGTGGTTCAGCGCATCCCGCTGCGCGTCGAAATCGACCAGACCGCACAAACGGGCACGCCGCCGTTGCGCGCCGGCATGAGCGTCGAGGTCTCGGTCGACACCGGGCACAAGCGCGGGCTGCCGCATTTTCTGACGGCTCTGCTCGGCGGGGGTGGGCGGAGTAGCGGCGGCAGTCCGGGGGGAAGCAGAAAGGCGCCCGGCTGATGGCGGCGGGCGCGCCGCCGGCGGCCGCGGCGCGGAACAGCGTGATGATCACCGCTTGCGTCGGCCTCGCCACGGTCATGCAGGCGCTCGACACGACGATCGCCAACGTGTCGCTGCCCTATATCCAGGGCAGCCTTGCGGCCAACCAGGACGAGGTCGAATGGGTGCTGACCTCGTACATCGTCGCCGCCGCGATCATGACGCCGCCGACCGGGTTTCTCGCCGGCCGGTTCGGGGTCAAGCGCCTGTTCCTGACCTCGATCGTCGGCTTCACGGTCGCCTCGATGATGTGCGGCATGGCCGGCTCGATCGGCGAGATCGTGGTGTTCCGCCTGATCCAGGGCGCGTTCGGCGCCGCCCTCGTGCCGCTGTCGCAGGCGGTGCTGATGAACACCTACCCGCCCGAGCGCCAAGGCTCGGCGATGGCCTATTGGGGAATGGCCATCATGATCGGGCCGATCATCGGCCCGGTGCTCGGCGGCTGGCTCACCTACAACTACAGCTGGCGCTGGGTGTTCTACATCAACCTGCCGATCGGCGCGCTGGCGTTTCTCGGCATGGTCCTGTTCCTCCCCGACACCCAAAAGACCAACGCGCGGCTCGACTGGTTCGGTTTCGCGATGCTGAGCGTGGCGATCGGGGCTTTGCAGGTCTTGCTCGACCGCGGCGAGGAGCTCGACTGGTTCGGGTCCGGCGAGATCGTCGTCCTGGCGATCGTCAGTGGTGCGGCGTTCTGGTTTTTTCTGGCGCATACCTTCACGACGCGGTCGCCGTTCGTGAACCCGCAGCTGTTCCGCGACCGCAATTTTTCGGCCGGCATGCTGTTCGTTTTTATCGTCGGTGTCGTGTTCTTCGCGCCGTTGGCGCTGCTGCCGCTCTATTTGCAGGACCTGATGGGCTACCCGATCCTGACGGCGGGGTTCGCGATGGCGCCGCGCGGGGTCGGGACATTGTTGGCGATGATGGCGGTGGGCCGGATGATCGGCCGCGTCGACACCCGCCTCTTGCTCGCCGGCGGGCTCGCGCTGACCGCCTGGGCGATGTGGGACATGTGCCATTGGACACCAAACGTGTCGGATTGGACGGTCGGCGTAAACGGCATCGTCCAGGGCGCCGGCATGGGTTTTTTGTTCGTGCCGTTGAGCGTCACGACGTTGGCGACCCTGGCGCCGGAGCACCGGACCGAAGGTGCCGGGTTCTTCAATCTGGCGCGCAATCTCGGCTCGAGCATCGGCACGTCGGTCGTCTCGGCATTGCTGGTCAGCAACACCCAGGCCAACAACGCCGACATCACCAATTACGTGACCGCGGTCAACCGCCTCTTCGCCGACCCGAGGATCGCCCATCTGTGGAGCCCGTTCACCGCCGCGGGGCGCGCCGCACTCGACGCCACGATCGGGCTGCAGGCGCAGATCATCGCCTATATCGACGACTTCAAGCTGTTGATGGTGCTGACCTTGATCGCGCTGCCGCTGGTCCTGTTCTTCCGCAAGCCGCCGCCTGGCAGCGGCGAGGATTCGTCGGTGCAGCCGCACGTCTAGCGGCCTTTTGAGGTTCGACGGGTCGGGATCGCCGCTCCCGTCGCGAAATGGAAAGCGACCGCCGCGGGCGGCGGTAGCTCGCATAAGTGTGGACAGCCGGCGTGGCGAAAAAATATCGTCGTCACAGCCGCCAGCAAACGAAGGTGACCATGATCGCGCCGCCCGCAAGTCCCGACCCCGAGGATTGCGCGCGCTTTCTACGCGAGCTCGGCGCGTCCGACGGGCGCGTCCTGCCGATCGCCGAAGCCGCCCTCGTGCTCGCCTCGTTCGAGCGCCAGCGCGTCGACTTTGCGCGTTATCGCGAGCATTTGCAGCTGATCGCCCGTGACGTCGCGCGTCATCAGGGTGCCGCGGGCGACCTTCCCGAGCGGGCGCGCGCGCTGAACGAGATCATCCTCCTCAAGAATGGCTACTCCGGCGACGAGCTGACCTACGACGATTTGCAGAACGCAAACCTGATGCGGGTCATCGACCGCCGCAAAGGCCTGCCGGTGGTGCTCGGCATCCTTTATATCGACGCCGCCCGCGCTCAGGGCTGGGAAGCCGCCGGCCTCGCCTTTCCCGGCCATTTTCTGATCCGGCTGTCGCGGCACGCCGAGCGGCTGATCGTCGACCCGTTCCACAATGGCCAGATCTGCGGTGCCGCCGAACTGCGCGATTTGTTGAAAGCGGTGGCCGGCGCCGACAGCGAGCTGACCCCCGAATATTACGCGCCGGTGTCGGACCGCGACGTGCTGCTGCGCCTGCAGAACAACGTCAAATCCCGGCTCGTCCAGCAGCAGCGCAACGAGCGCGCGGTCAAAACCGTTGAGACGATGCTGATGCTGGCCCCCGACCTCGCCGATTTGTGGCGCGAGGCCGGGCTGCTGCACCGGCAGCTCGGGAACATAAGAGCCGCCACCGGCGCCTTCGAGCAATATGTCGTGCGCGCCCCCGACGGCATCGCGCGCCACCAGGCCGCCGCGATCCTGCAGCAGCTGCGCACCCAGCTGAACTGAGCAGCTGAACTGGCGCCACGGTGGTCGTCACCGATAACCGCCGGTGCCGAAATGGGAGTGAGCCATGGGTCTCGCCGTCGCGATCCAGATGGATCCGATCGACACGATCAACATCGACGCGGATTCGACCTTTGCCCTCGCTCTCGAAGCGCAGACCCGCGGTCATGCGCTGTTTCATTACCTGCCCGACGCGCTGACCCTGCGCGACGGCCGGCTTTACGCGCGCGGCCGGCCGCTCGAAGTCTTTCGGCGGGCGGGCGCCCATCACCGCTTTGGCGCGTTTGAAGAGCTCGATCTCGCCGGCGTCGACATCGTGCTGATGCGTCAGGACCCGCCCTTCGACATGGCTTATATCACCGCGACGCATCTGCTCGAATTGTTGCCGGAGGACGGGCCGCTTGTCGTCAACGACCCGGCGGCGGTGCGCAACGCCCCCGAAAAGCTGTTTGTGCTGCGCTTCAGGGAATTGATGCCGCCGACCCTGTTGACCCGCGACCGCGACGAAATCCGCGCGTTCTGGCGCGAGCACGGCGACATCATCGTGAAGCCGCTGTTCGGCAACGGCGGGGCCGGCGTGTTCCGGCTGCGCGCCGGCGACGAGAACCTGACGGCACTCCTCGAAATGTACGAGCAGGTCCAGCGCGAGCCGGTCATGGTGCAGCGCTACCTGCCGGAGATCCGGCAGGGCGACAAGCGCATCATCCTCGTCGAGGGCGAGGCGATGGGCGGCGTCCTGCGCGTCCCGGCGGAGGGTGAGGCGCGCGCCAACCTTCATGTCGGCGGCCGGCCGGTCAAGACCGAGCTGACCGCGCGCGAGCGCGAGATTTGCGCCGCGATCGGCCCGACCCTGCGCGCTCAAGGGCTGGTTTTTGTCGGCATCGACGTGATCGGCGACTTCATGACCGAGATCAACGTCACCTCGCCGACCGGCATTCAGGAAATCGCGCGGCTCGACGGGGTCGACATCGCGGCCCGGATCTGGGACGCGATCGAGGCGCGGCTCGCCGAGCGCGCCGACCGACGGCCATCGTGAGCGATCGGCGCGGAGCGCGGCAATCGCCGGTCGGGGGCGCCCTCAGCCGAGAAATTCGTGCAGCGCCGCGACCAGGTCCTTCGGGTTGTCGCCCTGCACGGTGTGGCCGGCCTTCGGGATCTTGACCCAGCGCCCGTCGGGAAGCCCCGCCGCCAGCCGCTCGGCGTCCTCGTCGTGGAACACGTCGCTTTCGCTGCCGCGCACGACGAGGGTCGGGCAGGTGACGCGCGCGAGACCGTCGGCGAGGCCGCGGCGCTCGGCGGCGTGCTGGTCGCCGCCCATCCCCTGAAACCGCCGCCGGTCGTATTTCCACACCCAGCTGCCGTCGTCCTGGCGGCGCAAATTGTGCATCAGGCTGCGCCGCAGGATTAAGGGGTCGCGCCGCGGGTTGAACGCCAGCGCGCGCTCGATGATCGCCTCCAGCGAGGACGGCTCGGCGCCGCCGTTGACAAAGTCGCGGATGCGCGTCGAGCCGGGGCGGCGGACATTGGGGCCGGCGTCGATCAGCACCAGCGCCGACAGCGTTTCGGGGTATTGGATTGCATAGGCGAGCCCGTTGATCGCGCCCATCGACATGCCGACCAGCACGAAATCGTCGAGCCCAAGCGCCTGGGCAAAGCCTCTGACATCCTCGCGCTGGGCGGCGATCGAATAATCGATGTCGGGCGCCCAGTCGCTGTCGCCGTGGCCGCGCTGGTCGAGCGCCATACAGTGGAATTCGTCGCGCAGGGCGAGACAGCACAAATCCCAGGTATGCGCGGTCAGGGCGCCGCCATGCAGAAACAGGATCGGCCGCAGCCCGTCGCCGCCCCAGTCGAGGTAGCGAAAGCGCAGCCCGCCGACGACCACGTCGCGCTCGGCCGGCAACGCCACGTCGTCAAAAATGAAGCCGGCCCGCGCCGCGGTCGATTGCAGATGCTGACGATATTCCTCGCTGGACAAACTCATCGGTTGGGCACTCCGGCAAAAAATCGACGGCGTCGCGGGTGCGAAGACGGAACAAGCCTGTAGCACGAGCGCAGCCGTCGCCGCCATCATCCACAGGGTGACCATAGGCGCTTTTATGCGGGTCACCCCCGCGCTGAGCAGATGACTGGTGTGGCTTTAACAGCACCGCCGCGGGTGCCAGCGTCATAAAGCTGGGGCGCCGATCAACAATTCAGAGCGACCGCCGAATTTCCCAGATCCGGCCGTCAGATCTGTCGTCGTCCCCGGCCGAGGCCGGCAAGAGCAAGCCCGGCGAGACCGGCGCTCAGCACCGCGAGCGCGGGAGGCTCGGGAACCGCAGCGCCGATCTCGAGCACAAAGCTGTCCGCGTGCGGCCCGGTTCCCCAGGTCCATTCATAAGTCCCCGGCATCACGCCGAGGCTGATGAAGCTCGCGTTATCCCAGACTGCACCGCTCGTCAGCGGAGTGCCGGAGGTGTAGTCGGTAGGCACAAGAAGACCAATCTCGACATTTATTCCTACAATGCTAACCGGATCGCCGCTGCCACTGCTGGCGTTTGTCCCGGGCCCGCTACCGAAATTCGCTGGTGCGGTGACCCCGGTATAGGCATCATCGCCAACATCTATCGTTCCGATGCCCAGCAGTGCCTGGCTCGGGGTCAAGAAGGGTAAGCTGTTGACGTTATGCGAATAGAAAGTGAGTGCGG
>DATMLF010000171.1:0-9300 GCA_035570595.1 Allostellaceae bacterium | reverse complement strand
AGCCGGTCGGCCCATTGCCAGAACGGCGAGTTCGGGTCGTGCGCCGCCGCCCGCGCCGGCTGGTCGCCGACCAATAGCTCGAACACCATTTTTCGCGAAAACCGGGCGCGCTCGCTCGCCGTCTGCACCTTCATCCCCGGTGTCGGGCGGCGCACGCACGACGCGGCGAGCACCCGCTCGCCCTCGATCTCGACCATGCAGGCGCGGCAATTGCCGTCGGCGCGGTAGCCGGGCTTGGGCAGCCAGCACAGATGCGGGATCTCGACGCCCTGGCGCTCGGCGACCTGCCAGATCGTCTCGCCCGGCTCGGCCTCGACCTCGGCGCCGTCAAGAAAAAAGCGGATCGGATCGGTCATTGGCCGTTCTCCATATTTTTAGAGAACCACCCCGACGAAGGTCGGGGCCCATTTATCCGCTGCTCGATCGGCCGGACGATGGGTCCCGGCCTGCGCCGGGATGGTCGATTTTAGACGGCATCGTCCGGACATAAGTCTACTTGGCCTAAATGCGATGCAGCTTTTGGATGAAGTCGTTGACTTCAGGCTGGGTCCAGGTGTCGCCCTGATGCCAGAAGTCCAACAGGGCATCTTTGTTGCGCGATACCCATTCGATCACTTGTGGCGACATCCGTCCCATCGTGCGAGCCGGCAGGCTGTTGGCAACGACCGCCGCCGGTTCAGAAATCGACACCGAAAAGCTCGGTTGGCTGCGGCCTGGCTGGGTGAAATACTTCACACGCGGCCCGTGCTGGCCCATCGCAGTCGAGATGAAGATCGTCCCGGGCACGCCCGTCTGCGCGCTCGTCAGATTGGCCATCTCGACCATTTCCTCACATGCGAGTTCTTTCTCTAACGAGGCGTCCGCCGGGATATGCACAATCCTTGCCTCAGTCACGCTAGATCCGCGCGGAAGTGCTTCAAGACCTGCGTGACCGGGTTCATCGCCGCTTGGCCCAAGCCGCAGATCGAGGCGTCGGCCATGACCCGGGTCAATTCCGCCAACAACGCCTCGTCCCAATGCGGCGCGGTCATCAGCTTGACCGCTTTTTCGGTGCCGGCGCGGCACGGCGTGCACTGGCCGCAGCTCTCGTCCTCGAAAAACCGCAACAGGTTGAGCGCCACCGCCCGCATGTCGTCCTGGTCGGACAAAACGACAACCGCCCCCGAGCCGGTGAAGCAGCCATATTGTTCGAGCGTGCCGAAATCGAGCGGCAGGTCGGCCAGGTCCGCCGGCAATATCCCGCCCGAGGCACCGCCCGGCAGATAGCCCTTGAAGGTGTGGCCCGGGGCCATGCCGCCGCACAATTCGTCGATCAGCTGGCGCGCGGTGATGCCGGCCGCGGCGAGCTTGACGCCGGGGTCGCGCACCCGCCCCGACACCGAAAACGTGCGCAGCCCCTTGCGCCCGTTACGGCCCTGGCCGGTAAACCAGTCCGCCCCCTTTTCGACGATGTCGCGCACCCAATAGAGCGTCTCGATGTTGTTGCACAGGGTCGGGCGGCCAAAGAGCCCGACCTGCGCCGGAAACGGCGGGCGCTGGCGCGGCAGCCCGCGCTTGCCCTCGATCGATTCGAGCATCGCCGATTCCTCACCGCAGATATAGGCGCCCGCACCCCGGCGCATGTGGATATGGGCGTGCCGCGAGAGCCCGGCCTGCTCGACCGCGGCGATCTCGCTGTCGAGGATGGCGCGGCATTGCGGGTATTCGTCACGCAGATAGATGTAGATGTCGGCCGCCTCGACGACCCAGGCGGCGACCAGCATGCCCTCAAGAAACCGGTGCGGGTCGGTTTCGAGAAACCAGCGGTCCTTGAAGGTGCCGGGCTCGCCCTCGTCGCCGTTGACCGCCAAGAGCCGGGGCGTGGGCTCCTGGCATACCAACCGCCATTTGCGCCCGGTCGGAAACCCCGCGCCGCCGAGCCCGCGCAGCCCTGAATGCTCGAGCGCCTCGATCAGCTGATCGCGGGTGCGCTCCCCGGCGAGGCAGGCTTGCAGCAGGCGATACCCGCCGGCGGCGCGATAGGCGTCGAGCCCGACATAGGCCGGGGTCGGCATGTGGGTCTCGCCGACGGCAACCGCGGCGATGACCGACGCGGCGGTCGCGTGCTCGTGCAGCGCGTGGCCGATCGCCACGACCGGCGCCTTGTCGCAGCCGCCCATGCACGGTGCCCGCACGACCCGCACCTCGCCGCCGAGGCGGGTTTGCAACTGGTCGAGCAATGCCGGCGCGCCGGCAAGCTCGCAGCTGAGGCTGTCGCAGACCCGCACCGTCATCGGCGGCGGCGCCTTCTCGTCGTCCATGACGATGTCGAAATGGGCGTAGAACGAGGCGACCTCGTAGACCTCGACGAGGGCGAGCCGCATCTCCTCGGCCAACGCCGCCAAGTGGCGCGCGTTGAGGCAGCCGAAATGGTCCTGCAGAAGATGCAGATGCTCGATTAAGAGGTCGCGGCGGCGCTCGCGCTCCCCGAGCAATGCCTGCACCTCCTCCAGAGCGGCGGGGTCGACCTGCCGACCCTTCGGAACCTCGCGCCCCCGCCGCCGCCCCGACCCGGGGTGAATGCGCCGGTCGTGCCTTACCAGCGGCGGCATCGGAGCGCTCCAAGCCCCTCTCCGCCCTCCAGGGGGGAGAGGGAGGGGCCCGCGCACAGCGCGGGAGGGTGAGGTGGGCGTTTGCTGCGGCGTCTGATCACCCCCACCTCACCCCGACCCTCTCCCCCCCAAGGGGCGGAGAGGGGGGATAAAGGCGGGGAGTTCAAGCAGATGCTACACATCACAACGGCTACACCGCCTTCTCCTCGCGCAGCGCGGCGATCTCGTCCTTGCCGTAGCCGAGCCAGCCGAGAACCTCGTCTGTGTGCTCGCCGAGCAAGGGCGAGCGCTTGACCTCGACCGGCGAGTCGGAAAGGTTGATCGGCGAGCCGACCTGGACGTAGCGGCCGCGGGTCGGGTGGTCGAGTTCGACCAGATAGCCGCGCTCGTAGAGCGACTTGTCCTCGTAGATGTCCTTCATCGACAAGATCGGCCCGCACGGCACGTCGACGTCGTTCAGCTCCTGCATGACCTCGAACTTGGTCTTGGTCATCGTCCACTTCTCGATAAGCGAGAAGCATTCGGGGATTTTGGGCAAACGCGCCTGCGGCGTCGCATATCCCGGGTCGTCGATCAGCTCCTCGCGGCCGCACAGCGTCATCAGCGGCGCCCAGCAGGTCGGCTGGATGATCACATAGACCCAGTCGTTCGGGCCGCCGGGAGCGCAGCGCAACGCCGCGCCGGGCTGGCCGCCGCCCGAGGCGTTGCCGGCGCGCGGCACCGCCTCGCCGAATTCCTTGTTCGGGTATTCCGCCAACGGCCCATGCGCGAGCCGCTGCTGGTCGCGCATCTTGACCCGGCAAAGGTTCAAGACCGCGTCGGTCATCGCCACCTCGACGCGCTGGCCTTTGCCGGTGCGCTCGCGCTGGAAGAGTGCCGCGAGGATGCCGGCGACCGTGTGCACGCCGGTGCCGCTGTCGCCGACCTGCGCGCCGGTCACGGTCGGCGGCCCGTCCTCCCAGCCGGTCGTGCTCGCCGACCCGCCCATGCATTGCGCGACATTCTCATAAGCCTTGCAGTCGGCATAGGGGCCGGGGCCGAACCCCTTGATCGAGGCGTAGATCACCCGCGGGTTCAATTCCTGAAAGCGTTCCCAGGTGAAGCCCTGGCGGTCGAGCACCCCCGGCCCGAAATTTTCGAGGATCACGTCGCAGCGCCTGACCAGATCCTCGATGATCTTGCGGCCGCCCGGCGCCTTCAGATTGACCGTGATGCTGCGCTTGTTCGAGTTCAGCATCGTGAAGTAGAGGCTGTCGGCGCCTTTCACGTCCTGCAACTGGCCGCGGGTGATGTCGCCGCGCCCGGGCATCTCGATCTTGATCACGTCCGCACCCATCCACGCAAGCAACTGGGTCGCGGTCGGCCCCGCCTGGACATGGCCGAAATCGAGGATGCGCACCCCTTCCAATGCCTTGCTCATCTCTGCTTCTCTCCAGCAAAAGGATTGCCGGCTCGGGATTGCTTCGCTGCGCTCGCGATGACCGAGAAAAGGCCGTCATTGCGAGGAGTTGAGCGACGAAGCAATCCCGACGTCATCGATGCACCGGCGTCAGGGTCATTTTCTAATCGTCCGGTCCATCGTTTCCGAAAAAATCTCAAGCGTCGTCTAGAAAATCGCCGTGCTCTTCGACGTGCGCCGCGAGCCCCAAGGTGTGCTCGCGCGCCAGTCGCTCGGCGAGATCGGGGTCGCGATGTTCGAGCGCCGCGATGATCCGCATATGGTCGGCGATCGAGCGCGCCGCGCGGTTGTCCTGATGGATCGTGATCTTGCGGATCGCGCGCATGTGGATGAACAGGTTTTCGGTCATCTCCCCGAGCAGCGCGCAGCCGCTCATCTTGATGACCGCCTGGTGAAAGGCGACGTTCGCGTCGGAGTACTCCTCCAGCCGCGCCCCGTTGCCGCCATCCTGGAAATCGTCCATCAGGCCGTGCAGCCGGGCGATGTCGGAGGCGGTGCCCCGCTCGGCGGCGAGCCGTGCCGCCATGCCTTCGAGCGCCGCCATGACCGTGACCATCTCGACGATCTCGCGCCTGGTCTTGCGCACGACATAGATGCCGCGGCGCGGCCGCGTCCGCACAAAGCCTTCCTGCTCCAACAGGGTCATCGCCTCGCGGATCGGGGTGCGGCTGACCCCTAGCCCCTCCGACAGCCGCCGCTCGTCGAGCCGGATCTCGTGGCGATGGGCGTAGATGTCCATCGCCGTGATCGCGCGCTTCAGCGCGGCATATGCCTCCTTGCGAAACGTGCTGCCGGTGTCGAGCCGTGGCATGTCGAGGCTCGCGCTTGGGCGCGTGGGGCTGAGGCGCGGACCGGGTTCGGGCATCCCCTAGGCATATGGTATACCAGGCCCCGGCGCAACCCGGTTTCGATCATCCCGAACACGGCGCCCCGACCACCAAAAAAACATCTCCGCGGTCGGGCGGAGCGGCGCCCAGGTCGCGATGGCGCGCTCTTTCATCCGGCGCGTCGAGCAGAGGAGGTGAAATAGGAGGCGCGGATCAAACCCGTTGCGCCCGCAATGCAGCCGACGGCAGGTTGCGCTGCCGCTTTCCCGCTCGACACGCCGTCCGGGCCTCAGCCGCCGGCGAGGTTCGGCGTCGGCTCCAGCGGCAGCCCCGGATGACCGGTCAGCCGCTCGCCTTCGGCCTGCATCTCGCGGCCCTTCTTCTTCACCGTCGGAAGAATGGAGGCGATTTTTTCGACATCCAGATCGGCCGCGACCCCCGGGTACCCGGCGCGCTCGATCATCGCTCCCAACTTGCGGTTCTCGAATTGCTCAAAGACCCAGCCGAGCGGGTCGTCGACCAATGTCTTGTCCCAGAAGATGCGATGGTTCTTGTTGCGCGGGCCGTAATGGTAGTGCGGGAATTGCCAGAAACAGTCGAACGCCAGGATCTCGGTCTCCTCGACGTACGATTTTCCCGGCGTGCCGCCGATGTCGGTCAAAACATGCACCGCGAGGCCGCCGTCGCCCCCCGCCTGCCGCCGCATCTCGAGCCCAAACCGAATGTTGCCGGCCTCGAAGATGTGAGTGCCGCGGTTGTGCTTGACCGTGTTCCGCTTGGCGGCGAACAGCGCCCGCGCGCTGGCTTCCACCTCGGGGAGGACGTCGCGAACCTCGGCGAGATCGGTTGCCGCGGCGATGTCTGGGTATCCGGCGCGCTTCAGCATCTTTGGGAGCTTCGTTTCCAAGGTCCTGAGCGTCCAGCCGATCGGGTTCCCGTCGGCGATCGGGTCCATGCGGTAGAGCCGGGCGGCGCCGTTTAGCGTTGGCGGCAGGTCATCCGCCGCCATCGCCTCATCATTATCATTCGGCGGATTGGGGTTTTCCGGCCCGTAGACGTAGCTTTTTTCCTGGTCGAAACAGTTGAACCGCAACAGGGTCGTTTCCTTGCCGGCGACATCCGCCGCGACGGCGATCGCAACCCCCTGGTCGGCGTGGTCGTGGATGTTGCCGTCCCACAATTCGTGCTTGACGACGAACGTCAGTGGCCCTGCCGTGAACCTCGTTTTCTGCGCTGCCTCTGCCATGCCTCGATACTCCTTTTTTGAAGCTGGGTAAGGGTTTACAAAACCGATGCGATCATCGCACAAAATTGTGCCCGCCTACAAAGGCTGAACCTCGCTTGGTGGCGGACCAGCGGCCCGTTCGGCGCCGGCCCGTCACGCCAACCCTCTCAACTCGCGGCCGCGACTTTGTCCTGTGTCTTCGTGTTGAAGTCGCTGGCGTCGTGGCGCTCGTGCAGTTGGCTCGAAGGCTCGCCGGAAAGCCGGTTGACCATGCGCCCGCGCCGCACCGCCGGCCGCTCGAGCAGCATGTCGGCCCAGCGCTGGACATTCTTGTACTCGTGCACCGCGAGGAACTCGGTCGCCCCGTATTGGTCGAACTTCACCAGTCCGCCGTACCACGGGAAGATGGCGATGTCGGCGATCGTGTAGTCGGGGCCGGCGACGTACTTGCTCTCGGCGAGCCGGCGGTCGAGCACGTCGAGCAGCCGCTTCGTCTCCATCGTGAACCGGTCGATCGCGTATTCGATCTTGACCGGCGCGTAGGCGTAAAAGTGGCCGAAGCCGCCGCCGACATAGGGCGTGCTGCCCATCTGCCAGAACAGCCACGACAGGCATTCGGCGCGCGCCGCGGCTTCGGTCGGCAGGAACTCGCCGAACTTCTCGGCCAGGTGCACGAGGATCGCGCCGGTCTCGAACACCCGGATCGGCGTCGGGCCGCTGCGGTCCAGCAGCGCCGGGATCTTGGAATTGGGGTTGATCGCGACAAACCCGCTGCCGAACTGGTCGCCGTCGCCGATCTTGATCAGCCACGCGTCGTACTCCGCACCCTTGTGGCCGCGGGCCAGGAGCTCCTCGAGCATGATCGTGACCTTGACGCCGTTCGGCGTACCGAGCGAGTAGAGCTGCAACGGGTGGCGGCCGACCGGCAGCTCCTTCTCGTGCGTGGCGCCGGCGATCGGGCGGTTGATGTTGGCGAACCGGCCGCCGCTCGGCTTGCTGATCCAGACCTTGGGCGGCGCGTAATCGGATGTGTCGGTCATTCCTGAACCTCCAGCGGTTTCAACGGGGGCGCGCGCAGACAAGCGCAATCGGCTCATCGTACACGATAAGTCGGCTAGCGCGCACGCGTTCACGCCGATCGGCGCACACCTCTTCGAACCGCGGCCAATGTCCGAACAAGCGAGGCTGGGGCTCGTGCCCGAGCGCCCCGGTTCGCGCCAACATGAATGGGTGCCCCCGGGTTTCGACAAAATGCGAACCACCCGCACCCTTTCCGGGTTATGATGGGATCAGCTGCCACTGACGAGTTGCCGCCATGCCGCGAGACGTAGACTGGGAAATCCCGGGCGAGATCCAGCCGAAGCCCGGCGAATGCAGCTTCGACCTCGACCGAGCCTTGGGCGCGGTGCTGGGGCTGCGGGCAACCGTTCCGGAAGATGCGTTCACCGCCGGCACGCTCGGCACCGAGCGCGCCGGCAGCGGCGTCCTGATCCGCGGCGACGGGCTGGTGCTGACGATCGGGTATCTCGTTACCGAGGCCGAGACCATCTGGCTTACCACCGCGGGCGGCGGCGCGGTGCCGGGGCATGTCCTCGCCTACGACCAGGAGACCGGGTTCGGGCTCGTCCAGGCGCTTGGCCGGCTCAACGTCGATCCACTCGAATTGGGGATCGGCATGCGGGTCGGCGCCGGCGACCGCGCGATCATGGCCGCCGAGGGCGGCCGCCGGCACGCGATTTCGGCGCGGGTGGTGGCGCGCCAGGAATTCGCCGGATACTGGGAATACGTGCTCGACCGCGCGATCTTTACGGCGCCGGCGCACCCGTTCTGGGGTGGCGCCGCGCTGATCGCCGCCGACGGGCGCCTGATTGGCATCGGCTCCTTGCATGTCCAGCATTCGAGCGGACGCGAGCTGCGCCGCGACGTGAACATGGTCGTGCCGATCGACCTGTTGCCGCCGATCCTCGACGACATGCTGACCTACGGCCGGCCGAACCGGCCGGTGCGTCCGTGGCTCGGGCTCTATGCCGCCGAGGTCGAGGACGCGATCGTCGTCGCCGGGCTCGCCGAGCGCGGTCCGGCAAACGAGGCCGGGTTGCAGCCCGGGGACCGCATCGTCGCGGTCGGCCAGGAGTCGGTCGGAAGCCTCGCCGGGTTTTGGCGGCGGGTGTGGGCGGGCGGCCCGGCGGGCAGCGAGATCCCGCTGCAAGTCTCGCGCGACGGCGCCACCCTGACCGTGCGCGTCCAGTCCGCCGACCGCACGCGGTTCCTGAAAGGCCCCAAGCTGCACTGACTGGCGCACTGGGCGTTTCTTCGGTTTAACGGGCGCAAAGGCGCCAGCGCCGCCTCGCGAAGCATCCGAAGCGGTTCGCCGGGTGGTTGACAGCGGCGTTCCTGCTCGCTAACGGGGATGCCTGCTGTCAGCCTTGCGTAAGAGTGACCGTGTCCGCCGCCGAAGCCCCACCAATACCGCGTGCCCTGCCGGCTTATCTGCGCCGGCTCGAAGCCGAGTCGATCGCCATCATGCGCGAGGTCGTGGCCGAGTTTCGCAAGCCGGTCATGCTGTATTCGATCGGCAAGGATTCGAGCGTCATGCTGCACCTCGCACGCAAGGCGTTCTATCCCGGCAAACCACCTTTTCCGCTCCTTCATATCGACACCTTGTGGAAATTTCGCGAGATGATCGCGTTTCGCGACGCGACGGCGCGCCGGCTCGGCATCGAGCTGATCGTCCACACCAACCAAGAGGGCGTGCGCCGCGGCATCGACCCGATCGCTTCCGGCTCGGCGTTGCACACCGCGGTCATGAAAACCGAAGCGTTGAAGCAGGCGCTCGACCGGTTCGGCTTTGACGCGGCCTTTGGCGGGGCGCGCCGCGACGAGGAAAAGAGCCGGGCGAAAGAGCGGATCTTCTCGCTGCGCGGCCCCAACCACAGCTGGGACCCGCGCAACCAGCGCCCGGAATTGTGGCGGCTCTACAACACGCGCCTGCGCGAGCGCGAGACGATGCGAGTGTTCCCGCTGTCGAACTGGACCGAGCACGACGTCTGGGAATACATCGCCGCCGAGGGCATCGCGGTCGTGCCGTTGTATTTCGCGGCGCGGCGGCCGGTGGTTGCGCGCGGCGGAACCTGGATCATGGTCGAAGACGACCGCTTGCCGCTGTTGCCGGGGGAAACGCCGCAGCACCGCCTCGTG
>DATMLF010000170.1:0-5557 GCA_035570595.1 Allostellaceae bacterium | reverse complement strand
CGGCTTCACCCACTCCACACGGAAGGCAATCGGGACCGCTCATACATTGACCAGCTTTCCCGGGTTCATGATGCCGTCGGGGTCGAGCGCGTGCTTGATGCGGCGCATCAGCTCGATCTCGACCGCCGGCTTGTAATGGGTGATCTCGTCGCGCTTTAGGAGGCCGACCCCGTGCTCGGCGCTGACCGAGCCGGCGAGCTCGCGCACGACGCCGTGCACGATGTCGTTGAATTCCTGCCAGCGCACGAGGTAGGCGGCCTTGTCCATGCCGGGGGGCTGGGTCAGGTTGAAGTGGATGTTGCCGTCGCCGACATGGCCAAAGGCGATCGGACGAATGCCGGGGAGCCGCTGGCAGACCGCGGCGCTGGCGCGGGTCACGAACTCGGCGACCCGGCTCACCGGCACCGACACGTCGTGCTTGATCGAGCCCGAATAGAGCTGGGCCTCGACGATCGCCTCTCTGATCCGCCACAGCGCGGTCCGCTGCGCGCCGCTCGCGGCGACGACGCCGTCGGCGACATGCCCGCCCGCGAGCGCGGTTTCGAGCAATCGCTCCAACAAGGCGCGGATGCCGCCGCCGGTCTGGCTCGACGACATTTCGAGCAGCACGTACCAGGGGTGGCGCTCGCCAAGCGGGTCGACCGTCCCCGGCACGTGGGCCAGCGCCAGGTCGAGGCCGGCGCGCGGGATCAGCTCGAATGCGGTCAACTGGTCGGCCGACGCGGCGCGGGCGTGCGCGAAGAGGCCCATCGCGTCCTCGATCCGTGCGAGGCCCAAAAACGCCGTCTCGATCTCGCGCGGCTTGGGAAACAATTTGAGGGTCGCCGCGGTGACGATGCCGAGCGTGCCCTCGCCGCCGACAAAGAGCTGCTTCAAATCGTAGCCGGTGTTGTCCTTGCGCAGGCTTCTCAAGCCGTCCCACACACGCCCGTCGGGCAGGACGACCTCGACCCCGAGGACCAGCTCGCGGGTGTTGCCGTAGCGCAGGACCGCGATGCCGCCGGCGTTGGTCGACACGTTGCCGCCGATCTGGCAGCTGCCCTCCGCACCGAGGCTCAGCGGAAACAGCCGGTCGACCGCGGCTGCCGCCTCGTGCAGGTGGGCGAGGATGCAGCCGGCCTCGACCGTCATCGTGAAATTTGTCGGGTCGATCGCGCGGATGCGGTTCATCCGGCCGAGGGCGAGCACGATGTTGTCGCGGTCGGCGGGCGGGACGCCGCCGCCGGCAAGCCCGGTGTTGCCGCCCTGTGGGGTGATCGCCAGCCCCACCTCGGCGCAGACGCGCACGACGGCGGCGACCTCGGCCGTCGAAGCCGGGCGCACGACGAGCCGTGTGGCGCCGCGATAGAGCCCGCGCGCCTCGACTAGGTACGGCTCCTCGTCATGCGGGTCGGCGATCCACCCGGCCGGGCCGACCACCGCTTTGATTTGCTCCAACGCCGCTGTCGTCTGCATCCCCGCGCTCCGCGCTTTGCGGCCTCACCCTCGCCGCCGCCCCGGCAAAAACCGGAAGAGATCCCGACGTAGATAGCGGCGCGCGAGCCTGTCAAGGGACGGGTGGCCACCGCCGTGCACGGCGTCGGGCGCGGCGGGCGGCGCTGGCGTCTAGGGGAGGGCGGTGAGGGCTTGAGCCGGGGCGGCATCGAGCTTTATTGCTGTCGGTCATGTCGCCGATCTCGCTGTTTCACCCCGCCGTCGCCAGTTGGTTCGAGCGCAGCTTTGCGGCACCGACCGCGGCGCAGGCCCAAGCGTGGCCGACGGTCAAGGCCGGCCAGCACGTGCTGATCGCCGCCCCAACCGGCTCCGGCAAGACGCTGGCCGCCTTTCTCGCGGCGATCGACGGGCTGGTATGCCAAGGGGTGGCGGGGGAGCTGCGCGAGGAAACCCAAATCGTCTACGTCTCGCCGTTAAAGGCGCTGTCGAACGACATCCGCAAGAACCTCGAAGCGCCGCTCGCCGGCATCCGCGAGGAATTGCGCGCCCAAGGCTTGCCGGATGTCGAAATCCGCAGCTGGGTGCGCACCGGCGACACGCCGCCGGGCGAGCGCCAGCAGATGGGCCGCCGCCCGCCGCACATCGTCGTGACCACACCGGAATCGCTCTACATCCTGCTCGGCTCGGCGTCCGGCCGGGCGATGCTGAAGACGACGCGGACCGTCATCGTCGACGAAATCCATGCGGTGGCCGGGAACAAGCGCGGCAGCCATCTCGCGGTGTCGCTCGAACGCCTCGCGGCGCTCACCGGCGGGCGTCTGTTGCGCGTGGGCCTGTCGGCGACGCAGAAGCCGATCGAGACCGTGGCGCGGTTTCTGGTCGGCGGCGGCGGCGAGGACTGCACGATCGTCGACACCGGCCATCGCCGCGCCCGCGACCTCGCGATCGAGGTGCCGTCCTCGCCGCTCGAGGCGGTCATGTCGGGCGATGTCTGGCAGGAGGTCTACGACCGCCTCGCCGAGCTCGTCGGCGAGCACCGCACGACGCTCGTCTTTGTCAACACCCGCCGGCTTGTCGAACGGGTGACCCGGCATTTGTCGGAGCGCCTCGGCGCCGACCAGGTGGCGGCGCATCACGGCAGCCTCGCCAAGGAATTGCGCCTCGACGCCGAGCAGCGCCTCAAGGCGGGCGCGCTGCGGGTATTGGTCGCGACCGCCTCGCTCGAATTGGGCATCGACATCGGCGAGGTCGACCTCGTCTGCCAGATCGGCTCGCCGCGCGCGATCGCAACCTTTCTGCAGCGCGTCGGCCGCTCCGGCCACGCGGTCGACGGCACGCCCAAGGGCCGGCTTTTCCCGTTGTCGCGCGACGAGCTCGTCGAATGCGCGGCATTGCTCGACAGCGTGCGGCGCGGCGAGCTCGACCGGCTGACAATCCCCGAATGCCCGCTCGACGTGCTGGCGCAGCAGATCGTCGCCGAAGTCGCGGCCGAGGAATGGGGCGAGGATGCGCTCTACGCGCTGATCCGGCGGGCGTGGTCGTACCGCGACTTGGCGCGCGCGGATTTCGACGCGGGCGTGGCGATGCTGGCGCAAGGATTTGCGACCCGGCGCGGGCGGCGCGGCGCGCTCGTCCACCATGACGCGGTCAACCACCGGCTGCGCGAACGGCGCGGCGCGCGCCTCGTGGCGCTGACCTCGGGCGGCACGATCCCCGACAACGCCGACTACCAGGTGATGCTGGAGCCGGAGAACCAGCTGATTGGCACCGTCAACGAGGATTTCGCGGTCGAGAGCCTGGCCGGCGACGTCTTTCAGCTCGGCAACACCTCGTACCGCATCCTGCGCGTCGAGCGCGGCACGGTGCGCGTCGCCGACGCCGAGGGGCAGGCGCCCAACATCCCGTTCTGGCTGGGCGAAGCCCCCGGCCGCAGCGACGAGTTGTCGGCGTCGGTTTCGCGTCTGCGCCGCGAGATCGCGGAACGGTTGCCGGCAACCTTGCGTCCCCCGGACGTCTCGGAATCCTCTCCCCCCATCGATCGGGGAAGAGGGCAGGGTGAGGGGGATGGGGCAGGCTTGTCGGATGTTCGCCACCCCGACCCGTCCTTGCGTGCCGGGCAGGGAAGCGCGGAATACGACGGTGGGGATCGGTCACCGGCCCCCCTCACCCCGACCCTCTCCCCCCGTTGGGGGGCGAGGGAGGTTAGCTCACCGAGCGCGCGCGAGTGGCTTGTCGGCGAAGCCGGCGTCGCCGAGCCGGCGGCCGAGCAGCTGGTCGAATACCTCGCCGCGGCGCGGGTAGCACTCGGGGTGTTGCCGACCACCGACACGATTGTGATCGAGCGCTTTTTCGACGCGGTCGGCGGCATGCAGCTCGTCGTCCACTCGCCCTACGGCAGCCGTGTCAACCGCGCCTGGGGCCTCGCGTTGCGCAAGCGGTTCTGCCGCAAGTTCAACTTTGAATTGCAGGCGGCCGCGACCGAAGACAATATCGTCTTGTCGCTGACCACGGCCCACAGCTTCGAGCTCGCTGAGGTTCAGCGTTACCTGCATTCGGCGAGCATTCGGCAGCTCTTGACCGAGGCATTGCTCGACGCGCCGATGTTCACGACGCGGTGGCGCTGGGTCGCCGGGGTGGCATTGTCGTTGCCGCGCTTTCGCGGCGGCAAAAAGGTGCCGCCGGCATTGGCGCGGATGGATGCCGAGGACTTGCTGGCGGCGGTGTTCCCCGATCAGATCGCCTGCGCCGAGAACCTCGCCGGCGCCCGCGAAATCCCCAACCACCCGCTGGTCCGCCAGACGATCGCCGACTGCCTCGACGACGCGATGGACGCCCGCGGCCTCGAACGGCTGCTGGCCGGCATCGAGGCTGGCGCGGTCCGGGTCGTCGCGCGCGACCTCGTCGAGCCCTCGCCGCTGGCACTCGAAGTGCTGTCGGCGCGGCCCTACGCGTATCTCGACGACGCGCCGCTCGAGGAGCGCCGCACCCAGGCGGTGATGGCGCGCCGCTGGCTCGCACCCGAGGAAGCCGAGGAGATCGGCCGCCTCGACCCCCAGGCGATCGAGCGGGTGCGCGAGGAGGCGTGGCCAGACCCGAGCAGCCCCGACGAGCTGCACGACGCGCTCGACTGGCTCGGCTTTCTAACCGCGGCGGAGGTCGATGCCGGGTCGGGATGGGCCGGCTGGCTCGGCGAACTGGCGCGCGACCGGCGCGCTACGCTGTTTTCGGGTTTTCGTCACCCCCGTGAAGGCGGGAGTCCAGAGCCAAATGCGTCGACTGCGGCCCTGGGTTCCCGCTTTCGCGGGAATGACGAGGGAAGCGAAAGCAGGGGTCCGGAGTCAGAGGTTTCGACTGCGGCCCTGGGTTCCCGCTTTCGCGGGAATGACGAAGGAAGTGCGGAGGCATATGGCGGCTTGTGGGTCACGGCCGAGCGGCTGCCGCTGTTCAGGGCGTTGTGGCCCGCGGGCCGGCTCGAACCGGCAATCGCGGCACCCGCGCAATACGACCGGGAATGGCCGCGCGAGGCGGCGCTCGTCGAAATCGTGCGCGGGCGCCTCGAAGGTCAGGGGCCGGTTACCAACGAGGCGCTCGCCGGCGCGCTCGGCCTCGACGAAGGCGAGGTCGCCGCGGCCCTGGCGGCGCTCGAAACCGAGGGGTTCGCGCTGCGCGGGCAGTTCACGCCCGGCGGCGACCAGCAGGAATGGTGCGAGCGGCGGCTGCTCGCGCGCATCCACCGCTATACGATCGGGCGGCTGCGCGCCGAGATCGAGCCGGTGTCGGCGCGCGATTTTCTGCGCTTTCTGGTCGAGTGGCAGCGCGCCGCACCCGATGCGCGCATGGAGGGGCCGGACGCGCTCGAAGCGGTGATCGGCCAGCTCGAAGGCTTTCAGGCGCCGGCCGGCGCCTGGGAGACCGAAATCCTGCCGGCGCGGCTCGCCGACTATGAGCCGGCCTGGCTCGACGACCAGTGCCTCGCCGGCCGGGTCGCCTGGGCGCGGTTGCGGCCGCCGGCCGGGCGAGTCAACGAACGCGGCGCCTCGCCGGTGCGCACCACCCCAATCGCGCTATTGCCGCGGCGGCATGTGACGTTCTGGGCGGCGCTGTCGCCGACCGCCGAGACGGC
>DATMLF010000169.1:0-13008 GCA_035570595.1 Allostellaceae bacterium | reverse complement strand
CCGGCCACGGACCCGGGGAGAGAGCCCGGTCGAGGAAATCGGGGGGGACGACGAGCCGGAGCAGAGGCCTCAGCGAGGCGGCAAGGCTGAGGAGGAGGACGAACGGCGCCGCGAGGCTGCGTCCGCCGAGCCGGACCGCGAGCCCCATCATCAGCCCGAGCGAGGCAAAAGCGGTGAACCAGGTCAGCGCTATGTCGGCTTCCCACCCGCTCGCGCCAAACAGCGCCGCCGGGATCGCGCCGCTGAAATGCCACAGGTAGTAATAGACGAGCCGGGGGCCGCTTTCGGCGAAGAACGGATTGCCGGGCGGCAGGCCGAGGCGGACGATGTCGTCGATGATCGCCGCTTTCGAATGGTCGAACATCGCTTCGCCGAGCACGACGCCGCCGTCGCGGTATTTCGGCCAGAGAGCGAGCGCCGGTGCCGCCGCCAGCAATCCCGCGGCGCCGTAGGCCCAGGGCGTGACACGGCCAGGTTCGTGCGGCGCCGACCGCGGCGACCGCCCCAGCGACGCGGCGAGCCCGCCGAGAACCGCCGCGCTGGACAGGATCGCCGCGGTCGCACGCCCGAACCCGGTGAATGACAGGATCGGCAATGCGAGCGTGTTGAACACCGCCCAGCCGAGGGCCGGCGCCAACGCCAGGGCCAGCGGCGGTTGCGAAACAAGCCGGCGCGCCACCGGCAGGCCGACCGCGACTGCGAGCAGCAGCTCGCTCGACGCGCACAACAGGACGTTCAGAAACGACGGCATCCTCGACCGAACAAGCCCGGCTCCAAGGTCGCCGGGGTCCCTTCAGAATAGATTAGCGTTTCTCGGCGGGGTCGCGGCCGTGCCCGGGTTGGGACGGCCCGCGGCGCCCGGTGTGAGCGGGCTCACAGCCTTTTGTCGAGGATGCGCTATCGTAGCAGGCGGTTTGCTGTTGTCCTCGAAGTGCTTCGACAGGCGGGCGTCATGCCGATCAGCGCCGACATTCTCGACCGCCGCACCGCCGGCTTTGTGTTGTGGTGCCCGCGCCCGCAGGCCGCGGCGCCGCAATTGGTGGTCGGGCGGCTGGTTCCGGGAAACCCGCCGACGCTGGCGGGCGTGCGCCGCATTGCGCTCGCGCCGGTGGCGGACCTTGCCGGGTTGTTCACGGTTGCTGCGGCGGGGTGCGGGCTAGACAACGGTGCGGTCTACCATTACTGGTTCGAGGTCGACGACAGCCGGTCCTCACAGCACGCGCCCGCCCGCATCGCGGTGACCGACCCGTTTGCCGGCTGCGTCGACTGGCGAATCTTTCCGCCGGAAGCGAGCGACAACAGCCAGCCCGCCGCGGTGATCCGCCATCTCGGCCAAGGGCGCCTCGGCGACGCCGACCCGGGCGGCGAGGGCGCGGTGTTCGCCGCGCCCGACGCGCCGAATGCGCTCGCTACGAACAACCAGCTGGTAATTTACGAACTGCCGACCGCGTGGGCATTGAGCCGGTCGCTGAACGAGCCCGAGCGCGCCACCGCTACGTTCCTCGACGTGACCGCACTGCTCGACGAGCGGATCGGCGGCGCCAACTTCGCCGAATTGTCGTTGCTCGACGTGGGGCAGGCGTACCTCGCCGATCTCGGGGTCAACGCATTGGAATTGCTGCCGCCGGCCGACAGCTTTTACAAACGCGAGTGGGGCTACGACACGTCGCACTACCTCGCCCCCGACTACGAGCTGGGCTATCCCGAGGGCAACCTGTCGCCGACCGCCAACCGCGACCTTGCCGGACTTGTCGAGGCCTGCCACCGCCAGGGGATCCGGTTTTTTATCGACGCGGTGATGGCGTTCGCCAAGGAGGAGCCCTACAACCACATCGACGCGCCGGATTTCTGCATCGACGACCCGAACGCCGATCCCGCCGACCCCGACGCGTTGACCTCGGGCCGCTCCGACGGCTCGCGCAGCCCGCGCAACGGCTTTGGCAGCACGTTGTGGCGCTATGCCAGGCCGGTCACGACCTACGACCCGGTTTCCGGCGAGGTCGGGGCCTTCTATCCGGCCCGCCAGCTGATGCTGACCTACTTGACCCGGTGGATGCGCGATTTCCGCGTCGACGGGGTGCGGATCGACAGCGTCGAGAATGTCGCCAGCTGGGACTTCGTCGAGGCGTTCAAGGATCTCGGGCGCGAGGCGTTCCGCCGGCGCTGGGCCGATGCCGGTCTCGACCCGGCGAGCGGCGCCGATGCCCGGTTCATTGTCGTCGGCGAGGAGTTGAGCCTGCCTTCGGGCCTATTGCGGCAGAACCGGCTCGACGGGCTGTGGAACGAGGATTTCCAGGGCCGGGTGCGCGCCGCGATCCTCGGCGAGAGCACCGGCGGCGACGATTTCGAATGGAGCGTCAGAAAAGCGATCGACTGCCGGCTCGGCGGCGTCTTTACCGACGGCGCGCAGGCGGTCAACTACATTACCAAGCACGATGTCGAGGGGTTTCGCCACGAGCGGCTGTTCACGATGCTGCGCGACATGTCGGACGAAGACATCGAAAAGCGCATCAAGCTCGCCTTTGTGTGTCTCTTGACCGCGGTCGGCATCCCGATGCTGCTCGCCGGCGAGGAGTTCGCCGACCAGCACGATTTCTTCGACGCGAACGGGAATGTCACGCAGGCCGGCGGCAAGCAAGTCAACCCGGTCAATTTCGGGCGGCTGACCGCGGGCGCCAGCAGCGACCGTTTTGGCAATCCGGACGGCTATTACGGCCCGATGCGGCGCAGGATTTACGCCTACGTCAGAACATTGATAAAACTGCGCACGACCGCACCGGCGCTGGCGGTCAACGACACAGACTTCATCTGGGCGGATTTCGGCGCCGGCAAGCGGGTCGTCGTCTGGCGCCGCGGCGGTGCTGCCGCGGCATTGCCGGTCATCGTGCTCGCCAATTTCTCCGATTTCGCGTCAGCCCAGGGCAGCGACTACGTCGTCCCGACATGGCCCGGACCGGCTCCCGCCGGCAAGAAATGGGTCGAAGTCACCCAGGGCCGCGACGTAGACCCGGCCTATGTCGGGCGCGAGGCGATCTTTCCTTGGGAGGCCAAAGTCTACACCTATGCCGATTCAGCTGCGTAAGCAGGTTCGGCGGCACGAACGAGGCATCGACCCGCGGGGCTCGCTCCTCGTTCGTAGAGACCTGGAGGGCGCTCGGGCGTGGTTGACCGGCGGTTGAGCGCTGGGCCAATATGAGCGCCTACGCACCTTACGCCGAGTGAGAGATGAGCACCTTTACCGCACTTTTGGTCGTGTCGGCCGTCGCCCTGCTGGTCGCTGCCTGCGAGCAGCCTTATTCGCCTGCCCCGGGGAGCGCGAGCGCGGCGTCCACATCGGGGAACCCGCCCTCCGGTGTCGCGCCGCCGTCCCCGCAGCCCAGCCCGATGGCCGTCGTCGTCGGCCCCAGCGGGTTGCACACCCGCTAGGTGCTTGGGCGTGCGCGGGCCGCTTGGGCGGTTGCCGCCCGCTCAGTCGGCGCGCGCGTTGGTCGCGGTCAGCATGTCGGCCTTGCGGTTCAAGGCCGCGATCAGCCCGTCGACGCCCTGGCTGCGCAGGATGTCGACGAACTCCGAGCGATGCGTCGCCACTTCGCTGATCGAGCCGTCTAGGTAGATGTCGGCGATCAGCCAGTTGCCGCCATCCTGCCGCATCAGATAGTCGACCTCGACCGGGTCGCCGTCCGACTTGACGATCCGGCTGGTGACGATGAGCCCGTACGGGTTTTGCTGCTGGCCGGTCACGTCCAGCTTTTGGCCGTGATAGCTGTCGAAGCGGTCGGCGTACACCGCCGAGATATAACGGCCATAGCTCTCGGTCACCTGCTGCTGCTGGGCCGGGCTTAAGGCGGCCCACCCCGGGCCAAACGCCAGGCGCGCCATAAACGGCAGGTCAAAGCTCCGGCGAATGACCGGCGCGATCTGCGCATAGCGCCCGCTGCCGCCCAAAGTCGAGCCGTTGCGCATCGTCACGAGCAAGCTGTTGTAGAGCCCCTGGACGGTGTCCCCGGCGCTCTCCGCGGTCGCCGACCCCGGGGTCGGCCAAACGGCCAACGCCAGCATCATGGCGAGACCGGCCGCCGACCCCCGCAGCGCCGACACGCTCGCCCGGCGCGGCGATGTCGAAACATTTTCTAAGCTACTCTGGATCATGCCACGATCTCGATTGTCTAGTCTCCCGCGGTCTAGGTACGTGCGGCGGTGCGAGTTTCAAGGACATGGCTGAGCTGCGATGGGTACATCGGAATGTCACAAGGCGCCCTCTTGCAGCGCCGCGCCGGGCTGAACGCGCTGAATTTCGCCATCCCATGACAAATGATCGCGGATCGTATCACACCCGCAAAGCCGCTCATCTCGCGGCTATCACCCTACAGTCAGCTAATACGAGCACATACATTCGCCATTCTTGAACTAATGATAAAAGTGGTGAATAATGAAATCGCCGTTTGACCTGCTGGCATTGCTGCTGGTGTTGGCTGGAATTTTCGGCTACCTGAACTATCGGTTTCTTCGCCTGCCGCTTACAGTGGGTTTGCTGCTGCTGGCTCTGCTGAGCGCGGTGGTTCTGATTGCGGTCGGGGCGGCATTCCCGCACCTCGGCCTCAAGCTCGCGATCCGCAGGGTGCTTACCGAGGTTAACCTTCCGGTAGCGCTTCTCAACGGCTTTTTAAGCTTTTTATTGTTTGCCGGCGCGCTGGAAGTTGATTTCGCAGAACTTGTTGCGCGCAAGTGGACGATCCTGGCGCTTGCCATCTTCGGCACCGTGCTCTCGACGGCGCTGGTCGCGGCGGCGCTGCTCGGCGTTTCGGACGCGTTGGCGATGGGCATCCCGCTCGCCTGGTGCTTGGTGTTCGGCGCGCTGATCTCGCCGACCGACCCGGTCGCGGTGTTGCTGGTGCTGCGCCGGGTCGGCATCCCGCAGTCGTTGCAGGCAGTCATCGCCGGCGAAAGCCTGTTTAACGACGGCATCGCGGTCGTGTTGTTTTCGCTGCTGCTGTCGCTGGCGATCGGGACCGACGGCGAGCACGGGGCATTCGCGATCGCCGGCGCGTTTTTGCTGTCGGCGGTCGGCGGCGGGCTGCTCGGCCTGGCGCTCGGCTATGGCGCGTTTCTGATGATTCGCGGGGTCGACGACTACAATGTCGAGCTGATCATCTCGCTTGCCCTCGTCACCGGGACCTACAGCCTTGCCGGGATCCTGAACGTCTCCGGCCCGGTGGCGGTCGTCGTCGCAGGCATCCTGATCGGCAACCACGGCATGCAATGGGCGATGAGCGAGACGACGCGTCAGCATCTGAAGACGTTCTGGCTGCTTGTCGACGACACGCTGAACGCGCTGCTGTTTCTGCTGATCGGGCTCGAGATTGCGGCGATCGACCTGGAGCGGCGAGCGATGTTGGCGACCGCCGCGATGATCCCGATCGTGCTGGTTGCGCGCTGGGTCAGCGTCACCGGCTCGGCATTGCCGCTCAGCCTGCGCCTGCCCGGCCGCTTCGGGTCGTTTCTGGTGCTGACCTGGGGCGGATTGCGCGGCGGCATCTCGGTGGCGCTAGCGCTGGGGCTGCCGCCGACCCCATATAAGGACGCGCTGCTGACGGTTGCTTACGGGATTGTCGTGTTTTCGATTGTCGTCCAGGGGCTCAGCCTTGAATGGGTCGCGCGCCGCGCGCTGGCGCCGAGGCCAGTTCCCGCCACCGCGGAGGAAGATTGAATGCCGCGCTGCGCCTGCCGTGCGGACTACGTTATGGTCCACAAAATCAACCCGGCGGCCCGTCGCTCGGCTGCCGCGACCCGCTAGCAGCCCGGACCCCCGCCCATGGACAAAAAAGTTCACATCAACTTCTGGTACGTGATCGCCGCGGTTCTCGGCATGCTGTGGATTCAGAGCCTCTATCTGCAGAGCACCCAGCGCACGCCGATCCCGTACAGCAAGTTTCAGACCTTGCTCAACCAAGATCAGGTCGCCGATGTCGAGATCGGCCCGAGCTACATCACCGGGTCGCTGAAAAAGGCGGAGCCCGGCGGGCTCGACAAGTTTGTGACGACCCGGGTGCCCGCCGACCTGGCGCAAAGCCTCGACAAGCACGGCGTCACCTACAGCGGCGTCGTGGAGAACCACTTCATCCGCGACATCCTGTCGTGGATTTTGCCGGCGATCGTGTTTGTCGGGATCTGGATGTTCGCGATCCGCCGCTTCGGCCAGGGCGGGCTCGGCGGCGTCATGCAGATCGGCAAGAGCCATGCGAGGGTCTATGTCGAGAAGGAAACCAAGACCACCTTCGCCGATGTCGCCGGGGTCGACGAGGCCAAGGAGGAGCTCGTAGAGATCGTCAATTTCCTGAAAGACCCGAAGGTCTACGGCCGGCTCGGCGGGCGCCCCCCCAAGGGGGTGCTGCTGGTCGGCCCGCCCGGCACCGGCAAGACCTTGCTTGCCCGCGCCGTCGCCGGCGAGGCCGGGGTGCCGTTCTTTTCGATCTCGGGCTCGGAATTTGTCGAGATGTTTGTCGGCGTCGGCGCGGCGCGGGTGCGCGACCTGTTCGAGCAGGCGCGCCAGCACGCGCCGGCGATCATCTTTATCGACGAGCTCGACGCGCTCGGCCGCGCCCGCGGCCAGTTTGTCGGCGGCGGACACGACGAAAAGGACCAGACCCTGAACCAGCTGCTGGCCGAGCTCGACGGGTTCGACCCGATGAGCGGCCTCGTGCTGCTCGGCGCCACCAACCGCCCCGAGGTGCTGGACCCGGCATTGCTGCGCGCCGGCCGTTTCGACCGCCAGATCCTGGTGGACCGGCCGGACAAGACCGGGCGCGAGCAGATCCTGGCGGTGCACTTGAAAAAGGCGCGGCTCGCCGCCGATGTGAAGCCGGAGCAGATCGCGGCCCTGACCCCCGGCTTTACCGGCGCCGATCTTGCGAACCTCGTCAACGAGGCAACCCTGCTTGCCACCCGGCGCAACGCCGAGGCGGTCGAGATGACGGATTTCAACAACGCGATCGAGCGCATGGTCGCCGGCCTCGAAAAGCGCAACCGCCTCTTGAACCCGCTGGAGCGCCGCGTTGTCGCCTACCACGAGCTCGGGCATGCGATGGTCGGGCTCGCGTTGCCGGGCCTCGAAACCGTGCACAAGGTGTCGATCATCCCGCACGGGGTCGGCGCGCTCGGCTACACGATCCAGCGGCCGATCGAGGACCGCTACCTGATGACGCGCGCCGAGCTCGATCACAAGATGGCGGCATTGCTCGGCGGCCGGGCCTCGGAAAAGCTCGTGTTCGACGAGATCTCGACGGGGGCGGCCGACGACCTCGCCCGCGCCACCGACATCGCCCGCGCCATGGTGCTGCGCTACGGCATGAGCGAGGCGCTCGGCAACGTCGCCTACGACCGCGACCGCCAGCCGTTTCTGCAGCCGGCCTACCCGGTCCCGCAGGAGCGGGTTTACAGTGACGGCACCGCCGCGGCGGTCGACCGCGCGGTCCGCACGCTTGTCGACCACGCCTTTGCGGTCGCCACCTCGGTGTTGCAGCGCAACCGCGCGCTGCTCGACCGCACGGCGGCGGCGTTGCTGCGCACCGAGACCCTGAGCGAGCCCGAGATCGAGGAGATGAAGCGGCAGATCCAGCCAGTGTCCGATCCGCTGCCGCGGCCGACGGAGCGGCCGGCCGCGATCGCCGCCGCGTCGTGACCCCCCGTGTCCGGTTGCCGGCGCGCCACGGATCCCCTGCGGCCACGTCAGCAGCAACGCTCATTGGGGCGCGGACTCGGACCGTGCTTCGGCGTCCCCGCGCCCGCGGAGGGCAGCGCGTTTCCGCGGATTTACAGCGAAAATTTGTATGGCACTTCGAGCAGCACCTTCGCAACCGGGGTGTTCGGGCCGGCGCCGATCCCGACGCTCAGGTTCAAACGGGTCGACTGCGTGATCTGGTAGCCGAGACCGAAATTGAAGGTCCCGAACGAATAGGGCGAGCCGGAAATCGCCTGATGGTTTTCAAACGCGGTGAAGACGTGCTGCTGCTGGTAGCTGAAGGTCAGCGCCGCGCGGTCGTTTAGCGAAAAACCGATGCCAAAGGTCACCGCCGGGTTCTCGCCGGGCTGCAGGTAGGCGGCGGTCGGCGGGCCGCCGTTGACGCTCTGGATGTTGACCGTCCGGCCGAGATTGTGGATGTCCTGGATGTTGGCGAACAGAACCCCCGGTGCGGTCGGCATCAGGATCGTCAAGCTCGGCTCGACCGCGTAAAAGCCGGTGCCGGTCGCCAATCTCGTCGGCTGGCCCTCGAGAAACTCGCCGTTCGGGTCGTTGACGGTGACAATCGGAACATTGAACGGGCTGACGCCGGTGGCGGTCTTGACCAGCGCATTGCCGACAAAGATCGGCCAGCCGTTCTCGCCGGTGTTGAACTGGTAGCTCGAGCCGAACTGAATGTCGCCGATGCCGGTGCCGCTGGCGTTGAGGGTCAACAGCTCGGCGGTCGTGCCGACCGGGATCAGGCTGATTGTCGAGCCCGTGTTGTAGACGTAGGGGACCTTGACGTTGATCTCCCACCGGTCGGTTATGCCATAGCGCGCGGTCAGCGCCGCGGTCGTGATGTTTTGCTCGACACGGTTGGCGAAGATGTTGCCGAACGTGATCCCGGGAATGATCTGAAAGCCGTTGACCCCGAGCTGGTTCTGCGACCAGTAGTCGTATTCGATCGACGGATCGAGGACGAACTGGCCCTTGGGGGTCAGCACGCCGCCGGCGGTCGACAGGGTCGGCGCCGTCTCGACGACCTGCCGCGCTTGCTGCTGCGCCGCCGAGGGGCCCTGGATCGGCGCCGACTCACCTCCCGCCGGGGGAGGGGCCGCCGGCTCGCCGCCCGTCGCCGGGGCGGGTGGCGCGGCCGCCGGCGCCTGCGCCACCTCGATGCCGGAGGCTGGGGGGGGCGTCGGCGAACCGACCGTCGGCGCGCTGGAGATCGTCGCCGTCGAACCGGGGGCTCCGACCCCCGCCGGGACCACGCTGGCGGCGCCGATGCCGGTCGCGCGCAGGTTGCGAAGCTGCTCGTCGAGCAGCACGCTTTTCTGGTCGAGCACCTTGCTGCGGCGATCGAGGTCGATGAACTGCTGGTGGAGCTTCGCCTCCTGCTTTTTCAGCGCGGCGATCTCCTTTTGGATGTCGGCGCGCAGCTTGTTCAAGTCGTCGGTGGAGGGATCACCGGCCGCCGCCCCGAGCGGCAGCGCCGTCAGCGCAACCGTCCCCGAGAGTAGCGCCGGCAACGCGCGCGCCCAACCCCCCGGCACCGGGCTCGGCCGAGCGCCGCGCGCCACCGCGGCGGCACCGCTGACGCGGCTTAAACAGAGCCGTTGTCGACGATCTCCGCTCAAGGACATAGCCACCGCACCTCGGACCGCCTGTGACCGCTTCGGCTCGTTTTGGTCTTGTTATATTAGCGCGTTTGCGCGCGGCCCGCGAGGCTAATTCCACCTCGGCGCAACCCGGCGACAGCATTCCCCAGCTGTCTTCAGCGGCGCGCCGATTTCAAAACGTCGGGCGCGGGCAATATTCAAATCGAGCAAGCGACCAAATTTACAGTAAAAACACGCGTCTGCGGTCAGCGCGCGCTCGGGACAGGCCTATGGCATAATGGGCCGCGGCTGCGGCTCTCCGGTTCTGCGACTTCTGCAACGTAAGGTCGCTGTTGTCGCCCCCTCTACACCTTATAGCTTTCTTTGCCCAAACGTGATCCACAGCTGTCCGGTTCAGGTCTGCATTCGGGTCGACCGGGAATTAACAGCGCTAACACCTCCCACGGCCAAAGCGAGCTGAGGGTTGCATGAGATCGAGCCATTGCTACCGGATTTGCTGAAGCGGACAGCCGTGGGCTCCGCCCGCGCAAACGGCACCGACTCGCCATTCTCTGGCATCGGGCGCTCCGGCGTGCCGATCGCTCAGACATTCACCGGGTTGAGGGGCGGCGTCCCGCGGATCAGGTCGGCGCCCTTTTCGGCAATCATGATGACGACCGCGTTGATGTTGCCGCCGACCAGGTCGGGCATGACCGAGGCATCGACGACGCGCAGCCCGTCCACGCCGAGCACCTTCAGTTCGGGGTCGACCACCGCCGCGGGGTCGCTCGGCCGGCCCATCTTGCAGGTGCCGACCGGGTGGTGCACCGTGATCGCGGTGGCGCGGATGTAGGCGTCGATTTCGGCGTCGGACCGGCGGTCGGGGCCGGGCGCCAGCTCGGACTTGGCGAACGATGCAAGCGGGGCCCCGCCGCCGATGCCGCGGACCATCCGGATGCCGGCGCGCAGGGTTGCCCGGTCGCGCTCGGTCGCCAGAAAATTCTGCCGGATGCGCGCCGGCGCCCGGGGGTCGGGCGCGACGAGTTCGATCCGGCCGCGGCTCTCCGGGCGCAACACCACTGCGCGGCAGGCAAAGCTGTCGGCGTAGGCCGCGCGAACCGGCGGAAAATAGGGCGAGGCCGCCATCGGCGCGGCGTTGAACAGCAGCTGGACATCGGGCACCGCGGCCGTGGAGCCGTTCCCCAGCCCCGATTTCAGAAACGCCATCAGCCCGCCCGGCAGGTCGGCGGCGATCCCGCGGCCGCGGAAATACGCGTTCGCCAACTCCCACGCAATGCGGTCGGCGCGCATCGCGGCGTGCAGCGGGCCCGGCTACTTGCGGGCGTAAGCCACCGGCGCCGAGATGTGGTCCTGCAGGTTGCGCCCGACGCCGCGCAACGGGCTCGTGACCGCGACGCCGTGCGCGGCGAGCATCTCCGGGTCGCCCACTCCCGACAGCATCAACAGGTGCGGCGAGTTGACGACACCGCCCGCGAGGATCACCTCGCGTTCGGCATAAGCGACGTGGCGTTCGCCGGCTTTCTCATATTCGACGCCGGCGGCGCGGCCGCCCTCGAACAGGATGCGCGTCGCCAGCGCCTCGACCGCGATCTCGAGATTGGGCCGCGCCAGTGCCGGCCGCAGATAGGCGACCGCGGCACTGCACCGCCGCCCGTTGCGGATCGTCATTTGGGAGCGGCCGAAACCCTCCTGCTGCGCACCGTTGTAGTCGTCGGTCTGCGGATATCCGGCGGCGACGCCGGCGGCGGCATAGGCGTCGATCAAGGGGTCGGCATAACGCGAGCGTCTGACGGTCAGCGGACCCTCGCCGCCGCGATACGCGTCGGCGCCGCCCTCCCAGCTTTCCTGGCGGCGGAAATAAGGGAGCACATGGGCGTAGGACCAGGTGTCGAGCCCGCCCGCCGCCCAGCGCTCGTAGTCGGCGCGATGGCCGCGCACGTAGACCATCGCGTTGATCGAGGACGAGCCGCCGACGACCTTGCCGCGCGCGCATTCGACGGCGCGGCCGTCCACCGCCGCCTCGGGCTCGGCGAAATACATCCAGTCGTTGCGGCGCTGCTGAAGCATGCGGCCCCAGCCGAGCGGGATGTGGATCAGCGGGTCGCGGTCCCAGCCGCCGGCTTCGAGGACAAGGACGCTCGCGCCGGCGTCTTCGCTGAGGCGGTTGGCGAGGGCGCAGCCGGCCGAACCCGCGCCGACGATCACATAGGCGTAAGATTTGGCCGCCATGCCCGCCTCGCAGCGCTGATCCGGGAAACCGCCGCGGCCGACGCTCCCCCGCCGATTAGAGCGGGATCGCCAGCAGGGTGTCGACCTGGCGGCTGTCGAGCACGACCTCCTTGCGCACGAATTTCCAGCCGGCGCCGTCTCGCACGGCCCGGTCGACATAGTGGCCGGCGGCGAAAATCGTCATGTCGCCGTCCTGCATCGTGCGCACCACGAGGAAGTTCGCTTCGATGTCGAGAGCGCCCGCGGTGTCGCCGACGATCCGCAATGACGAGACCAGGTGGCGATAGCGCTGCGGCTCGTAGATGTTGGCTTCGCGCAAGGCGCTGACGCGATCCTGCACCATGTTGCGGGAGGTCGCATAAATGAGCCCGAGCGGCAGGCCCGCCTCGTAATTCTCGGCCGAGGTGACGCGATAAAAACAGTCCTCGGTGAAGAAATCGGGCCAGCGCTCGAGTTCGTCGGCATCAAGGCAATGGGCGTAATCGGCGTAGAGCTGCTCCAATTCCAGGCGCCGCACCACCGCCGCGAGATCCATCCTCTCAGAACCCCATCAGCGGGCGATAGGCTTGCCAGAAGCCGCGCACCGAGGCCTCGGTCGTGCGGTTGGCTTCGGAGACGTGGTCGAAGCCGCCCATTTCGAGCACCGAGCATTCGCCCTCCGACCCGGGGATCGCGCGCTGGATGAAGTTGCCGACCGCACCATCCTCCATCGAGACATAGCCCGCCGGGCCGACGAGGTTGGCCTGCGCCAGCCGCAGCGCCGTCATCTCGGCGTCGTCCTCCTCAAAGCCGAGATAGATCCACTGCAACTCGGTCTTGTCCGGCCCTTTCGGCAAAACCAGGCGCAACGCCACGCTGTTCTGGATCTGCTGCAATACGAAATTCGGGAACAGCGACAGGATCTGGGTCGTCGTGTCGTCGCCGAATTCCTCGGTCATCGACAAAAAGCCCGGCTCGGCGAGGCGGAAGTTCTCGCGCAGCGACGGGATGCCGGCATAGAGCTTGTCGGACGTGGCGGCATCGACGCGGTCGACCTTGTTGCGCGTGTAGCTTGCGTGATGCGCGCCGTTCTCGGCGATGTCGACCCCGCCCTCGGAGGTCAGCCGCGACATCCGGAAGGTCGTGAAAAAGCTGTGCAACAAGGTCGCGTGATAGGTGTCGCGCACATTTTCGAAATAGAGCTTCCAGTTGTTGTGCAGGATCTGCGAGGTCGTGCCTAGGACCTTGGGCTTGCCGTGCAATACCCGGTGAATGCGCGAGCCGATCAGGTTGCCGATGTAGTCGCCGAGCGGCGGGACATCGGGCGACAAGGTGCCAAAGACCAGGTCGCCGAACTGGTCGACGCGCAGCTTTTTCAGGCCGTGGTCCTCGATCCGGAAGCTCGCCGGCATCCCGCCCTTGCCGGCGATGCCGCGACGAAAAGCGACACTGTCCAGATTG
>DATMLF010000168.1:0-10308 GCA_035570595.1 Allostellaceae bacterium | reverse complement strand
AGCGCGCAGTTCATCATCGCGCGCGCCGCGGTGCCGATGTTCTCGCCGAGCTGCGGCTCGACCAGGATGACCGCCGGCCCGCCGCCGGCGAGGTTGCGGCGATGATCGGTGCCGGCCATGCTCAGTCCTTGCGCCACCAGGTCGTGGTGCCGTCGGGGCGGTCTTCGAGCAGGATGCCGTCGGCGGCGAGTGCCGCGCGGATCTTGTCGGCCTCGGCAAAGCGGCGCTGGCGGCGCGCCGCCGCACGGAGCGCGATCTGCTCCTCCAGCCAGCGTTCGTCGGCTTGCGCGCTGCCGCGCAGCCAGGCGAGCGGGTCCTCTTCGAGCAGGCCCATCAACCGGCCGCCCTCTTCGAGCGCGCGCTGCAAGGCGGAGCGCGCCGCGTCCGAGCTCGTGCGGTTGACGGCGCCGACAATCTCGTGCAGCCGGGCGAGTGCGAGCGGCGTGTTCAAATCGTCTTCGAGCGCTTCCTTGACCGGCCGCAACGCGTCCTCGGCCTCGCCAAAGCGCTCGAAGACCGGGTCGCGCGACAGGGTCAGCGCGCGGTAGAAGCGGTCGAGGCTCGCCCGCGCCTGGCGCAGCCGGTCGCTCGTCCAGTCGAGCGGGTCGCGGTAGTGCGCCGACAATAGCGCGAGCCGGATCGCCTCGCCCGGCGCCTCGTCGAGCAGTTCGCGCACGGTAAAGAAATTACCCAGCGACTTCGACATCTTGGCGCTGTCGATGCTGAGAAACCCGTTATGCACCCAGTACCGCACAAACGGCCGGCCGGCATGCGCGCACACGCTTTGCGCGATCTCGTTTTCGTGGTGCGGAAAGATCAGGTCGAGCCCGCCGCCGTGAATGTCGAAGCTCTCGCCGAGATGCGCCTCGCTCATCGCCGAGCACTCGATGTGCCAGCCGGGGCGGCCGCGCCCCCACGGGCTGTCCCAGCCGGGCTCTTGCGGCTCGGACGGCTTCCACAGCACAAAATCGGCGGGGTCGCGCTTGTAGGGGGCAATCTCGACGCGGGCGCCGGCGATCATCTCGTCGCGGCTGCGGCCGGAGAGCCGACCGTAACCAGGGTCGGAGGCGACCGCGAACAGCACATGGCCCGCGGCGGCGTAGGCGTGGCCCGCCGCAACCAGCCGCTCGATCATCGCGATCATCTGCGCGATGTGCTCGGTCGCGCGCGGCTCGACATCGGGCGGCAGCACGCCGAGTGCGGCCATGTCGTCGTGAAACGCGGCGGTGGTGCGCGCGGTCAATGCCGCGATCGGCTCACCGTTGGCACGGGCGGCGGCGTTGATCTTGTCCTCGACATCGGTGATGTTGCGGACGTAGCGGACATGCTCCTTGCCGTAGATGTCGCGCAACACCCGGTAGAGCACGTCGAACACGACAAACGCACGCCCGTTCCCGATATGGGCGCGGTCATAGACGGTCGGGCCGCAGACATACATCCGCACCCGTTCGCGATCGAGCGGTTCGAAGGCCTCCTTGCGGCGCGTCGCCGAGTTGTAGAGGGAAAGCGGCATGGGCAACGGGTTAGCAGATTGCGCCGCGGCGGTCCATGCGCTCGCGCCGGCGCGCGCGACGCACCTTGCCGGCGAGGCGCCGCGCCAGCGAAACCCCGGCCGCTGGGTCGTCGGAAAAGTTTACAGCCGCGTTAGACTTAGTAACCGCTTGATTGTCTTTGTCTATTCGGTCTTTCTTCCGCGAAGGCAGCAGGCGTGCGTCGGAAATTCTAACATCCAGCTTCTGCCCGGTTTAGGGTTACCGCGTTAACCTATTATATTTACTGGCTTCTCAGGCTTGGCACAGCGCTTGCGTGGCTCGGCTACGAATGGACTTTGGACCTGGAGGAGGTCGAGATGAAGAAATTGGGGATTACACTATTAGGAGCCGCCGGGCTGGTGGCCGCCGCGGCGATCGGACCGGCTAACGCCCAGCCGGTGGAGCCCAATGGTGGGCTGTCGGTGACGATCAACGGGCCGAATACCGTGGACACCGGCGACATTAGCCTCAGCACCGCCTTGCTCACGCTCTCCGGGGGCGAGGCCCTCGGCTCATTAGTCGATCCATTCCTGACCAACCCCAACAATTTCTGCTCCGCCGCGGGGGGTGGCTGTACAGCGGCGCATCCGCCTGGCTATCTTGCCGTCGGTAACGTGGTGACCCAGAGCGCGGCGTCGTTTACCGTGGATCCCGTCGGTTCGGGGACGCACCCGTTCAGCGACGTGGTGACTATCATGGGTGCCACGGGCAGCGTCGACTTCGATTTCACGAGCATTTTTACCTCCGCTCTGGACGCGACGACCGCAACCACGGCCGGGTCCGTAACGCTCGATCTGCTGGGGACGTTCGCCAGCGACACTGCCGGCGTCTACCTGCTCGGGCAATCGGCCTCGATGTCGATCGGTTGCGACCAAACCTCTCCGGGCGCGCCCATCAGCTGCTCCAAATCGCTCAGCACGCCGTCGACCGTCACTCCGCCGAGCGTTCCCGAACCGACTTCGCTCGCGTTGATCGGCACGGCGCTGGTCGGCTTCGGCGCGTTCCGCCGCCGCCGCAACCGCAAGGCCGCGTAAGCAACACCAAATCCCGACGCAACGGGCGGCGCCTTTGGGCGCCGCCTTTTTTGTTGCCCGAATTGTGTAAAGAAATCCGACCGTCGGACCGGCCTGACCGGGCAAGTCAGGAAGCGGTCGCGTCCCGGGTTGGCGCGCCGCCGGCGACCGCCGCGAGCGCCGCAAAGAGCTGCGCCACCGCGGCGCGCGGCAGCCCGCGGGTGACAAAGACCAGCCGCGAGCGGTGGTCGTCGTCGGGCCAGTTTTCGAGCTCGACCGGCGCGTGCGCGAGGTGCTGCACGGCGTGGACGACGACCGGCCCACGGCATTCGGCGACCGCAAGGATGCCCTTGACCCGCAGCAGGTCGGCGCCGCGCAACGCGGTCAGCGCCGCCATCGTCTGCTCGAAGCATGCCCACGGCATGGGTTCGTCGAAAAACAGCGCGAAGCTGTCGAGACCGTGGGTGTGCACGGCGTCGCCGAGGTCGATCGGGCGCTGCGGCAGCAGCGGCTCGTCGACGAGAAACCCGGGCGCAACCGCGCCATTCTCGGCGACCGCGAGCGGCGCCGCGGTGAGCCCGGCGATCCCCGCCTTTACCCGATCGCGCGCCGCGGCGTCGGCGAGGTCGCTCTTGGTCAGGATGACGCGGTCGGCGAGCGCCACCTGTTTTCGCGCCTCGGGCAGCCGCGCGATGTTGCCGGCGCCGTTGACCGCGTCGACGACGGCAATCAGCGCCTGCAGATGGAATTCGCGGCCGAGCGCGCGGTCGGTGGCGAAGGTCTGCAACACCGGGCCGGGATCGGCGAGGCCCGACGTCTCGACGACCACCCGCTCAAAGCTCGGCACGGCGCCGCGGGCGCGGTCGGCAAACAACGCGCGCAGCGTCTCCTGCAGGTCGGTGCGGAGGTTGCAGCACAGGCAGCCGTTGCCGAGCAGGACGGTCACGTCGCTGCTCGACCGCAGCAAGGCCTGGTCGATGCCGACCTCGCCAAACTCGTTGACGACGACGGCGGTGTTGGCGCCCTCGGGTCGGGCGAGGAACGCGCGGATCAACGTGGTCTTGCCGGCGCCGAGAAACCCGGTCACGACAATGACCGGCAGACGCGGCCCGCGCGCGCGCCGCTGGCGCCGCCCGAACGGCGACGCACCCTGGCCAGCGAACAGGCTCTCGATCACCCGCCGCCGACGCCCACGGACCGGCGCCGCAACCCTTGCCGCGGCGCCTCAAAAATCCATTTCGAGGGTGTAGAGCCCGCCCGAATGGCGGTCGACCGTGTAGACGATTTGGCGCTCGTCGACAAACACGTCGTTGATCTGGATCGCCCCGCTCGGCGAGCGCGCCGGCGGCTCCGGGACAAAATAGCCGATCTCGGCCGGCTGATAGGGGTTCGAGGTGTCGTAGGCGCGCAGTCCGCCGTTGAAATAGGTCGCGAGCACGATGCGGTCGGATTTCCACGCGTTGGGCTTGGGCACGTTTTCATAGAGGTTGTGCGCGCCGTAGCGGGCGCCGCGGCGCTGATAGGTCTCGAGCGGCGGCAACGGGCAGGTCGCGATCGGCACCGGGTTGTCCTCGGCGCGGCCGTCGACGATCCACACAAGCTTGGGCCAGTCGCCGCCCTCGGTGCGCACGCATTCGTCGCTGACGATGTACAAGCCGCGATCGAAAAACGGCACCACGGTGTGGGTGAACCCGTGATAGGGCGGGTGGTAGTCCCAGCGCGCCACCATTTTCGGGTGCGCCTTGTCCGCTATGTCAAGGATCACCAGCCCGCCGTCGATATAGCCGAGATAGGCGCGGTCCGGCCGCTCGGGGTAGACGTTGGTGTTGTGTGGGCGAAAGCCGGTGTCGGCACCCTCGGGATGGCGCGCCGGCGGTGGTGCGGTGTCGCCCTGGCATGTCCCGGGCAGCCACCAGCGCCCGACCTCGACCGGCTTTGACGGGTTCTTGACGTCGATGACGCGGTAGAACTGGTCGTCCTTCGGGTGGGTCGGTTTAAAGTCCGGCGCCCCCGAGCTCATGTGGATGTATTCGCCGTCGGCGAACCACAATTGATGGACGCCGCGCGACTCGGGCCCCGAGCAGTCGAAAAACGTGATCGAGCGCGGGTTTTCGGGCGACGAGATGTCGAACAGCTCAAAGCCGGCCGGCTGCTGACCCTGTTCCTTTGTCTGATAGGCGACGGCAAGGATGTCGCCGACCGTTTCGAGCGAATTCGAGCGCATATGCGACTGCGGCAGGTCGGTGCGGGCGACGATCTTTGGCTCGCGCGGGTCGCTCACGTCGATCCCGGTGAAGTTTTTGGGCGCGCTCTCGTGAGCGAGCCACAGAATGCGGCGACCGTCCTTGGCGATCTGGATCGACATGCCCTCGCCGATCCCGCCAAACCCGTCGAGCTCATGATGCGCCAGCTGGCGGAAATTCCAGATCGCGGTGTCGGGCATCGGCTACTCCTGAACTTGTCGGTTGCGGGGTCGTCCGCGGGCAAGCAGGCATAGGCTTGGGTCGCGGGCGCCGCCCGGCCTGGGCGCGACCTCGGTGCGCGCTACCAACAGCCGCTCGGCTGATCCCGCGCCGCCGCCGCCCCGCTCGTCTTGCGCGCGCGGCAGCCGCGCGTCAAGGGCGGAGCGTGCCGCGGCGGTCCCGGTTCGACCGGCATCTTGCCAGGGGCGGCTTTACCAATTGGCAAAATGCGCGGCGCTAAGCTTTGAACCGATGCGCGCTGCTGATTGCGCGACGCGCTGCGTAATGCAAAAGTAAGGTTAACGGGCCGACCCGACCCTGCGGCAGCATGCGTCGGGGTCAATTACGAGAGCCGCCATCGCCGATCGCGCGAAAATAGACGAGGGATGCAGGATGAACCGCCTCGCATGGGGCGCACTCGCCTTGGTGTTCTCCTCGCTCGCCGCCGCCGCATCGGCAAGCCCGCCGCAAACGCTGCGCCTGATCGCCCAGGCCGATCTGCGCGTGCTCGACCCGATCTGGACGACCGCGACGATTACCCGAAATTACGGCTACATGATCTACGACACGCTGTTTGCGCTCGACAGCCACTTTCAAGTGCGCCCGCAGATGGTCGACCATTGGACGGTCAGCGACGACAAGCTGGTCTATGCCTTTACTCTGCGCGACGGGCTCAAATTCGACGACGGCGCGCCGGTCCGCAGCGCCGACTGCATTGCCTCGCTAAAGCGCTGGAGCGCGCGCGACACGCTCGGGCAGTCGCTTGCCGAGGCGGTCGCCGAATATCGCGTGATCGACGACAAGAGCTTTTCGATCACTCTGAAAAAGCCGTTTCCGCTGCTGCTGGCGGCACTTGCCAAGCCGGACAGCAACGTGCCGTTCATCATGCCGCAACGGGTCGCCGAAACCAGCGCCGACGAGCAGATCAAGGAGACGACAGGCTCGGGCCCGTTCAAGTTCGTCAAGGACGAATGGCAGCCCGGCCATCGCGCCGTATTTGTGAAAAACCCGGAATACGTGCCGCGCCAGGAGCCGCCGAGCTGGGCCGCGGGCGGCAAGGTCGTCCATGTCGACCGCGTCGTCTGGCTTTATCTTCCCGACCCGACGACCGCGGTGGCGGCGTTCACGACTGGCGAGGCGGACTGGTGGGAGAACCCGCCGCCCGATTTCTATCCGCTGCTGACGCACAATCCTGACGTCACGCTGGTCCAGGGAAGCCCGTTCGGCATGACCGGGCTGCTGCGGTTCAACGACCTGCAGCCGCCGTTCGACAACGTCAAGATGCGGCAGGCGCTGCTCTACGCCGTCGATCAGTCCGACTTTATGACGGCACTCGCCGGCGACAAGAAATATTGGAACCCCTGCTTCAGCTTTTACAGCTGCGACGGGCCGATGGCGAGCGACGCCGGGGCGCGGCCGCTCGAAGAACCGCGCAACATCGTCAAAGCGAAGCAGCTGATCACCCAGGCGGGATACAACGGGGAAGAGGTTGCCCTGCTCGACCCGACCGATTTCACGGCGCTGCATGCGCTGTCGCTGGTCGCCGCCGACCTGTTGCGCCGCCTCGGGATCAATTTCGAGGTCGAGGCGATGGATTGGGGGACGCTGGTTTCCCGCCGCGCCTCCAAGGCGCCCGTCGACCAAGGCGGCTGGAGCATCTTCCTGACGACGTTTCCCGGGATTGCCATCCTCGACCCGGCGGTCGACGCGCCGCTGCGCGCGAACGGCGCCGAGGCCTGGTTCGGCTGGCCCGACGATCCGGTCATCGAAAAGTTGCGGGCCTCGTGGATGGACGCGCCGACCGAAGAGGAGCGCAAGGCGATCGCGGCCGACCTGCAGCGCGAGGCTTACGTGAACGTGCCTTATATTCCGCTCGGCGAATATTCGGCCCGCACCGCCTTCCGTAACAATCTTTCCGGGGTCGACATTGGGCCGGCCCTCTTCATGTGGAGCGTCGTCAAGAACTGATCGACCAGCGGCCGCCAGCCAACCCTCACCGGCTAACTCCGCCAGTCAGCCGGCACGGCATTTGTCATAGAGAAAATACCCGCCGGTGCTCGACGCGGAGCGCACGGTCAATTCGCCGGTCAAGCGGTCGAGGTCGTAAAAACCCCCTTGCGCGGTGTCATGCCAGCTGATCCACCGGTCGCTGATCTCGGCCGGGAACGCATCGACCCGGCTGCGGGCATAGTCGACGCTGATGTCCCAGCTCGTCCCGCTCGTCGGATTGGTGCAGCGGAACACCGCAGGCGGCGACCCAGGTGCCGCCACCGCACTCGCGGCAAGGACAAACGACGCCAAAATGAGTGCCAGAGGCCGCATCGACAGCCCGACCCTGGGGGGCGGAAGCGCGCTCAGGGAAACAGCGCGCGGTGCTCGAGCGCGGTCGTTTCCGGCAGCCCAAGCATCGCGTTCATGTTCTGGATGGCCTGCCCGGAGGCGCCCTTTACCAGATTGTCGAGCGCCGAGACGAGGATCGCGCGGCCCGCGACCCGGTCGCGGCTGAGCCCGATCAGGCACAAGTTGGTGCCGCGCACATGGCGGGTCGCCGGCAGGCTGCCGTCCGGCAGCACGCGGACAAACGGCTCGCCGGCATAGGCCTCTTCGACGACCGCCCGCAGATCGCCCAAGGTGGCGCCGGCGGCGAGCCGGACGTAGATCGTCGACAGGATGCCGCGGTTCATCGGCATCAGGTGCGGCGTGAAGTTGACGACGACGGTGCGCCCGGCCGCTCGCGACAGGCCCTGCTCGATCTCCGGCGCATGACGGTGGCCGGCGACGCCGTAGGCGTTGATGCCCTCGGCGACTTCGCAATAGAGGCTCCCTTCGCGCGCCGCGCGGCCGGCGCCGCTGACCCCGGATTTGGCGTCGACGATGATGTCGTCGGCGTCGATCAGGCGGGCTCGAACCAAGGGGACGAGCGGCAATTGCGCCGAGGTCGGGTAGCAACCGGGGTTGGCGACGAGCCGCGCGCCGCGCACCGCCTCCCGGGCGATTTCGGTCAGGCCGTAGACCGCCTCGCGCTGCAATTCGGGGGCGCGATGCTCGTGGCCGTACCATTCGGCATAGGTCGCGGTGTCGGCAAGGCGGAAATCGGCCGACAGGTCGACGATTTTCAGATGCTCCGGCAGCCCGGCGATGACCTCTTGCGTCGTGCCGTGCGGCAGGCCGCAAAACACCAGGTCGAGACCCGACCAGTCGACCTCGCCGATCGCGACGAGGTCGGGCAGCCCCTCGCCCGCCAGATGCGGAAAGACCGCCGCGATCGGCTTGCCCGCGTGGCGGTCGGCGGTCAGAGCGCGGATCTCGGCCTGCGGATGATAGCGCAGCAGGCGCAGCAACTCGGCACCGGTATAGCCGCTCGCGCCCAGGATCCCGATCCGCACCTTGTGATCCGTTGCCATCGCCCTTCTCCTTCTCGCGCCAGCTCCGCAATGCCCAAGCCGACGCGGTCCGTCGATGGCCGGGACAAGCCCGGCCATGACGGGGTGGGAGAGCGGGTGGTAACCGATTTGCCGGCTTCCACAAAATGCTTTCCGCGGAAAACGGCGCTGATCCGCGAAACCAAGATTTCCGCGGGCCGATCGGGTGCGCTATCGTCGCGACAGCGAATTCGTGGAGGAGTGAACAGCAATGGACGGAACGGGCATGCCGCTGAAGTGTCTCGCCGGGGTCAAGGTGCTCGACCTGACCCAGTTCGAGGCCGGCCCTTCCTGCACCGAGGCGCTGGCCTGGCTCGGCGCCGAGGTGGTCAAGGTCGAGAACCCGCAGGGCGGCGAACCCGGCCGGACCAACTTCCCCGGGCGGCCGGGCGGCGACTCCTATTATTTCTTCGAGTTCAACGCCAACAAGAAGTCGGTGACGGTCAACCTCAAATCCGAGCAGGGCGTGGCGCTGGTCAAGGAATTGGCACGGCAGGCGGACGTGATGATCGAGAACATGGCGCCCGGCACGATCGAGCGCCTGGGCCTCGGCTTCGACGTGATCCGCGCGATCAACCCCGGCATCGTCTATTGCCAGGTCAAGGGCTTTGGCGAAGGCAGCCCCTACGAGCACAACCTCGCCTTCGACATGATAGCACAAGCTTGCGGCGGCACGATGAGCGTCACCGGCGAGCCCGACGGGCCGCCCTGCAAGCCGGGCCCCTCGCTCGGCGACACCGGGACCGGCATGCTGATGGCGATCAGCATTCTGGGCGCCCTTTACGAGCGCAAGAGCACGGGTCAGGGCCGCCGGCTGCAGATCGCGATGCAGGACGCGATGCTGCACTACATGCGCTTCCCGTTCCAGGTGCAGGCGCAGACCGGCCGGCCGGCCGGCCGCGGCGGCGGCAGGAGCCTCGCCGGCGGTGTCGCGCCGAGCGGCATCTTTCCGTGCGCGCCGGGGGGACCGAACGACTGGATTTATGTCTTCGCCCGCCCGCGCGAGCACTGGCACCGCTTGCTGAAGGTGCTGGGGCATGAGGAGCTGATCGGCGACCCGCGCTACGAGACGCCGGCCGCCCGCGGCGAGCACGCGGCCGAGGTCAACGAGCTGGTCGCCGAGTTCACCCGGCGCCGCGACAAGCACGAGGCGATGCGGCTGATCGGCGCCGCCGGGGTGCCGGCAGGTGCGGTGCTCGACACGATGGAATTGACAAACGAGCCGAGCTTTGAGCAGCGCGGCATCCTGCAGGTCATGCAGCATCCCTCGGGGCCGTTCAAGATGCCCGCCTGGCCGGTGCGCTTCGACGGTGCGCCGCCCAAGCTCGAACCCGCGCCGCTCCTGGGGCAGCATTCGGCCGAGGTGTTTGGCGAATGGCTCGGCATGAGCAAGGGCGATCTCGACGCGCTGAAAAAGGAGGGCGTGATCTGACAACGCGAGGCCCGCGCGTCCAATATCACCGTCGTGCCCGGACTTGTTCCGGGCATCCACGGACGCCGACGCGCCGGGCGAGTGAGACGAAGGCGTGGATGGCCGGGACAAACCCGGCCATGACGATAACTCAGGAGGAGATATCGTAATGGCGGAGCTCGCAGGCTACGAGATCCTGGCGAAATGCCTGAAGGCGCAGGGCGTCAAGGATCTGTTCTACATCATGGGCGGGCCGATGCTCGATGCCGAAAGCACGTGCATCAAGGAGGGCATCCGCGCGATTGACACCCGCCACGAGCAGGGTGCGGCCTATATGGCGCAGGCCTATTCGCGGGTGACGCAGGGGCCGGGCGTGTGCATGGCGGCGAGCGGGCCCGCAACCCTCAATCTCGGCACCGGACTCGCCAACGCGCTGATCGATTGCTGCCCGGTTGTTGCGGTCGGTGG
>DATMLF010000167.1:0-58647 GCA_035570595.1 Allostellaceae bacterium | reverse complement strand
GTGCTGTGCAAGTCGCCCGAGCCGATCAGCCGGATCATGCGGTCGCGCAGATCCTCTCGTTGCAGCAGCACAAAAATCGCGACGACAAAGATGATGCCCAGCGTGGCAAACGGTGACAGCGCCGGCGACAAGTAACGGCTGACCAGCGCGAATGATGTGGGGTTTGGTTGGCGCACCTCGACGGGGACGGGCTGTCGCCCGGCTGAGCTCGCCTCGGCAGGCCCGGTTGCCGCCGCGGAGGGAGCCGCGCCCGCCTTCGCGCCGGCAAGCTGATGCCCAAGCCGGCCGATCAGCCCGTTTACGCGACCGATGGTGAGCCCGCGGACGGTGTCGATTTTTTGCTCGATCGTGCCGGAGTAGCGCGGGACCTCGCGGACCAGACTGGCGATCTGCGTCCCGATTGCCCCGCCGATCCCGATGATGACGCCGAGCGCCAGAATTGCCGCGAGCAGGACCGCGGGCGTACGCCAAAGCCTCGCTCGCCGCAGCAATCCCACGAGGGGCGCGAGCAGGAACGACAGCAGCACCGCAATCGTGATTGGGATCAGGATTTCGCGCGCGAGGTACAGAGCGGCGACGACAATCGCGGCGACCATCAGCAGCGAGTCCTGAGCCGGCGCCGGCGTCGCCGCGGGTGCAATCTGAGCTCGTGGGAGCGGGGGCGCATTAAGGGGCTCGGGCACCGCAATGATCCTTGGTTCGCCGAAAACGTGCAACGCTAACGCCCCCCACATTCGACTTGTTCGGGTAAAGGATGCGCCGTCGTGTGCCGATCGCGGGTGCGGGGTCGCGACTCCGCGCCCCTCTCAAGACGCGCTCGTTCCCGTCCTCGCACATCGCCGGCGGCTCGCGTGCTGGGGCATGGCTCCCCGCCCGCGAACGCCCGTTGACAGGCTGCGTCGAATAAATTCAGCCTGCGTCGAATAAATGAACGTCTTGCATCGCATCGGGAGAAGAAGAATGAGCCTCGACCTTTTGATCAAGAATGGCACCGTGGTGGACGGATCGGGGCTGCCGCGCTTTCGTGCCGATGTCGGCGTCAAGGGCGGGCGCATCGTCGAGATCGGCCGCATCCGCGGCGCCGCCGAACGGGTGATCGACGCCGACGGGCTGATCGTGGCACCCGGGTTTATCGACGGTCACACCCACATGGACGCGCAGGTCGCCTGGGATGCGCTCGGCAGCTGCTCGTGCTGGCACGGCGTCACGAGCGTTGTGATGGGCAATTGCGGGTTTGCGCTTGCACCCTGCAAGCCCGCGGACCGCGAGTGGTATGCGCGCTGCCTGACCGCGGTCGAGGACATCCCGACCGAGGCGATGCTGGCCGGCATCGAGTGGGATTGGGAGACTTTTCCCGAATACCTCGCCAATGTCGAGCGGCTGCCGAAGGGGCTGAATTACGGCATGTATATCGGCCATTCGGCGCTGCGCATGTACGCGATGGGCAGGCGCGCGCTCGACGAGGCGGCGAGCGAGGACGACCTTCGCCATATGGAGCATGCGGTGACCGAGGCGATCCGCGCCGGCGCGCTCGGCTTTTCGACCTCGCGGGCGACGACCCACGTGACCCCGGACGACACGCCGGTCGCGAGCCGCATCGCCGAATGGACCGAGATCGAGCGGCTGGTGGGTGCGATGGGCGCCCTCAACTGCGGCATTTTCCAAATCGGCCCCGACATTTCGGGCGGAGAGGCGCAGCGCGCGTGCTTAGCTCGCCTTCGCAAGATCGCGCTCGACAGCGGGCGGCCGGTCATGTTCGGCATGCTCGCCACCCGGCAAGGCGTCGACCCGAACCCGTGGGACTACCAAACCCGCTTTATGGACGAGACGGTTGCCGCGGGCGGGCGCATGTACGGCCAGGCGACGACCCGCTCGATCAACGCGGTGTTCTCGCTGCGCTCGTACCTGCCGTTCGACGTGCTGCCGACGTGGAGGGGAATCCGCGCCCTGCCGCTCGCCGAACAGAAGCGGCGGCTCGCGGATCCCGAGGTGCGCGCGCGCCTCATTGCCGCGGAGGCGGCGATGAAGCCGCGCGACCGGGTGTTGCAGGGCGGCGGGGCGGCGACGACCGACCCGCGCAAGCCCGATTACGACAACCTCTTTCCGATGCTGAGCGTCGACTGGGACGACCCCAGCGTCGGCGAATTGGCGCGACGCCAGAACAAGCACCCAGTCGAGGTCATCATCGACCTGGCGCTTGAAAACGACAACCGCATGTTCGTCCAGCCGATCGTCAACGAGCGGCCCGGCGACGTGCTGAACCTGCTGAAGCACCCGCGCACCCTGGCGACCTTTTCCGATTCGGGCGCGCATGTGTGCCAGGAGATGGGCTCTTCGCTGCAGACCCATCTGTTGAGCTACTGGGTGCGCAACAAGCAGCAATTCACGCTCGAGGAAGCGGTGCGCATGCTGACCTTCGACAATGCTTCGGCCTGGGAATTGCCGGACCGCGGCCTGGTGCGCACCGGCTACGCCGCCGATGTCGTCGTGTTCGACGAGGCGACGATCAAGCCGCGCCTGCCGACCGTCGAAGAGGACCTGCCGGGGGGCGCGCGCCGGCTCGTGCAAAAGGCCGACGGCATCGCGGCGACAATCGTGAACGGCGCCGTCTCGGTTGAAAACGGCGACGCCACCGGCTGCTCGCCCGGCATCGTGCTGAAGAGCCGCCTCGCCGCGTAGGCCAATCCCTGGGGCACCCGGAGGCTGCCGCTGGGCGGCGAGCCGGATGTCGGGCGCAGGATAGATCGCTTGGCGCTACGTGCAAAACGCCGGCGAATTTTCACACATTGGCATGCCTCGCGCGGGCGCACCTCCGGCTCCCGCGCGAGATGCGCCCGCGGCGCGGCGGCTAGAGAGTCTCAGCGGGCCTTGCCGAGGTTCTGCGCGACGAAGTCCCAGTTGACCAGATGGTCGAGGAAGGTCTGCACAAAATCCGGGCGGCGATTCTGGTAGTCTAGGTAATAGGCATGCTCCCAGACATCGCAGGTCAGGAGCGCCGTCTGGCCTTCGGCGAGCGGGTTGACCGCATTCGGCGTAGGCACGATCTTGAGCTGCCCCCGCTCGGCGACGAGCCACGCCCAGCCGCTGCCGAACTGGCCGACGGCGGCCGCCTTGAACTGCTCCTTGAACTTGTCCAGCCCACCGCAATCCTTGTCGATCGCCGCGGCGACATTGCCGGACGGCGCGCCGCCGCCCTGCGGCTTCATCGAATGCCAGAAGAAGGTGTGGTTCCACACCTGTGCCGCATTGTTGAAGACACCGGTCTTCGAGCTGTCCTTGTAGGTCGCCTTGACGATCTCCTCGAGCGACTGCTGCTCGAATGGCGAGCCCTTGACGAGGTTGTTCAGGTTCGTGACATAGGCCTGATGGTGCCTGCCGTAATGGAAGTCCATCGTGCGTTCGGAGACATGCGGCTCGAGCGCGTTTTTCGGGTAGGGCAGGGGCGGCAATTCGAAAGCCATGACGACCATCCCGCGTGATGTGAAGGGAGTGCGTGAAAAAACGCCAGTTTCGGCCCAACGTTCCGCCAGCGCGGAGCCGCTGTCGCCGGTTGCGGCGTTGGTGCGGCGCCACGACCGCGACCGGTTCCAGACGGTGCTGTTTGCCCCGGCCGCTCGCCGCGAAGCGCTGTTCGCGCTTTACGCCTTCAACTACGAGATTGCAAGGGTGCGGGAGAGCGTCACCCAGCCGACCCTCGGACGCATCCGTCTCGAATGGTGGCGCGAGAACATCGCCGCGGCGTATGGCGGGGGCGCCGTGCGGCGCCAGCCGATTGTCGAGGCGCTGACTGCCGTTGTGCGCGGCGCCCGCTTGACGCGCGCCCATCTCGACCGGCTGATCGAGGCCCGCGAAGCCGATTTCGCCGACGAGCCGCCGCCGGACCTCGCGGCACTGGAGGACTACGCCGAGGGCACGTCGTCAAGGCTGGTGCTTTTGGCCCTCGAAGTGCTCGACGTGCGCGGCGCTTTGGCGGCCGAGGCCGGGCATCATATCGGCATCGGCTATGCGCTCGCCGGGTTCCTGCGGGCATTGCCGTCTCAGGCAGGGGTGCGCCAGGTCATCCCGGCGGATGGCGCAGCGCGAGCGGATCTCGACCCCGCCCACGCTCGGCGGATGCGAGGATCTCCGGCGCTGCGCTACGCCGTTGCCGAAATCGCGGCAGCGGCGGAAGGTCATCTGCGCCGGGCGCGGCAAATCCGACGCGCGGTCTCTCGGGCGGCGTTGCCGGCGCTGTTACCAGCGGTGATTGCCGAGCGCTGGCTGCGCCAGCTCGGGCGGGCTGGCGGCGATCCGTTCGATCCGAGCTTGGCGCGCGCCGACCCGCTGCAGATCTGGCGCCTACTCGCCGCCATGCTGCGCGGCCGCTTTTGAGCGATCGTGCGCCGGACGCTCACGCGATTCGGGCGCGCAGTAAAAGCCGCATTCCGGTTTAGCGCAACCTGCCCTCAATAGCGGCGGAGCAGGCCGACAAGGCGCCCCTGCACCTTTACCCGGTCGGGGCCGAAGATCCGGGTTTCGTACGCCTTGTTGGCGGGTTCGAGCGCGATCGAGGCGCCGCGGCGGCGCAGCCGTTTTAACGTCACCTCCTGGTCGTCGATCAGCGCCACGACGACGGCACCGTTCTCGGCGGTGTCGCTGCGCTCGATGACGACCGTGTCGCCGTCCAGAATGCCGGCGTCGATCATGCTGTCGCCGGCGACCTCGAGCGCGTAATGCTCGCCGGCCCGGCCGAGCAGGCTTGCCGGCACGCCGACCGACGCGCTCTGGTCGCGCAACGCCTCGATCGGGGTGCCGGCGGCGATGCGGCCGTAAAGCGGCAGATCGACCGCGGCGACATCGGGCGCCACCGGGGCGCCCGGCAGCGACGCCTTGAAGTCGCCGCGAATCACCTTGGCCGAAAAGCCGCCGCGATCCGGTACGGGCGCGGCGCTTTCCTCGGGCAGCTTGACGACCTCCAAGGCCCGTGCCCGATGCGGCAAGCGGCGGATAAACCCGCGCTCCTCGAGGCCGCTGACGAGCCGGTGAATCCCCGACTTCGATTTCAGCCGAAGCGCGTCCTTCATCTCGTCAAAGGACGGGGACACCCCGGTCGCGGTCAGCCGCTGATTGATAAACAGCAGCAATTCACGCTGCTTCGCGGTCAGCATGGAACCCCCACTTTTGCAGTGTGGAACGAATCCTAAACGCTGACTGCCGTTCTACTTTGGTTCGCGCCTCCCGTCAAGTAGCGCAAAAGGATCAAATTCCGCCGCGACGCCTCGCGACGCTCTTTCAAACCGGCAACGCGCCGGCGGGAAAGCGAAGGATCGGCACCGTCTCGCCGGCGCTGGCGGGCGGGGCGTGCGGCGGACGCAGAACCAGGCAGTCGGCGGCGGCGAGCAGCCGCATCATCGAACTGTCCTGAACGTCGAACGGAAATACTTCGTCAGCCCCGTCGGCGGCTCGGGCGAGCCGGGCGCGCAGATAGTCCTGGCGCTGGTCGTTGGCCGGAACGGCCGCGCCGAGCCGCGCCGTCGGCATGGGTTCAGACGCGCCGCCGACACCACTCAACCGCACGATCGCGGGAACGAGAAACAGCATCGCGCAGACAAACGTCGACACCGGATTGCCGGGCAGGCCGAGCATCGGCGTGCCGCGATAGCGCCCGACCATCAGCGGCTTTCCGGGCCGCATCGCGATTTGCCAGAAGTCGAGGTCGAACCCGTCCTCGGCGAGCGCCGCGCGCACCAGGTCGTGCTCGCCGACCGAAGCGCCGCCGGTCGTGACCAAAAGGTCGACCCCGCGCGTCGCGGCGGCAACCCGGCGCAACGCCTCGGGGTCGTCCGGGGCGTTGCCGACCGAAACCGCGACCCCGCCGCACGCGGCGACAATCGCGCCGAGCGCCAGACTGTTCGAGCTGACGATCTGGTGCGGCCCGATCGGATCCCCCGGCATCACGATCTCGTCGCCGGTCGACAGGATGCCGACCCGCGGCCGCCGCCGCACAAAGAGCCACGGCCGGTTCATCGCCGCGAGCAAACCGATGTCGCGCGCCGTCAGCCGCCGCCCCGAACGCACGAGCACGTCGCCCTCGCCAAAGTCGAGGCCCTCGCGCCGCACGTAGCGGCCGCGCCGCGCGGCTTCGAGCACCCGCACGCGCTCGCCCTCGCGCTCTGCGTCCTCCTGGATTACGACGGTGTCGGTGCCGGCCGGCATCGGCGCCCCGGTGAAGATGCGCGCCGCCTCGCTCGGGCCGACATGGCCGCCGAACCCGGCGCCCGCCGGCACTTCGGCGACGACGCGCAATTCGACCGGGATTTTGCCGAGGTCGTCGGCGCGCACCGCGTAGCCGTCCATCGCCGAAACCGCGAATGGCGGCTGCGTGCGGCGCGCCGCCATGTCCTCGGCAAGCACCCGGCCGAGGCCCTCGGCGAGCGCCACTTGCTCGGGCGGCAACGGATCGACCAGAGCCAGCAGGCGTTCTAGCGCTTCTTCAACCGAAATCACGGTTCTGCCTCCCAATCTCCTGATCGGCCGCCTGATTTTCGCATGAGGCGAAGGTCGGTCACGACCATGCCTCGGTCGACCGCCTTGCACATGTCATAGATCGTCAACGCGGCGACACCGGCGGCGGTCAGCGCCTCCATCTCGACCCCGGTGCGGCCGCGCAAGCGGCAGCTCGCGGTGATTTCCACGGCGCTCGTCTCGGGCACGCAGGTAAGCTCGACCTCGACCGAGGTCAGCGCCAACGGATGGCACAGCGGGATCAGCTCGGCGGTGCGCTTGGCCGCCATGATGCCGGCCAGCCGGGCGACCGCGAGCACGTCGCCTTTGGCTACATCGCCGGCGCGGATACGCTCCAAGGTCTCGCGGCGCATCACGACGCGGGCCCCGGCGACCGCGACCCGATCGGTCTCTTTCTTGTCGGAGACGTCGACCATGCGGGCACGGCCCTGCGCGTCGAGATGGGTGAACTCGGAGTGGGTGAGCTGCGAGCTGCCCAACAGCCGGCGCGTCGCGGCAGTCACATCGGGCTCGCGCATCAAGGTCTCGCCGACGAGAAAGCATCGCGCGCCGGCGGCGGCGAGACGATGCAGGTCGCCGGCCGCACGAATCCCGCTCTCGGCGACGACGATGCGATCGGGCGGCACCTCCGGCGCGAGCCTCTCGGTGGTGCCGAGATCGACCGCCAACGTCTTCAGATTGCGGTTGTTGATGCCGATCAACCGCACGCCAAGCCGCAACGCGCGTTCGAGCTCGTCCCGGTCGTGCACTTCGGCCAGCACGTCGAGACCGTGCTCGGCGGCGGCGGCGGCAAGCTCGCGAGCCGCGGCGTCCGACAGGGCGGCGAGGATCAGCAGCACGCAATCGGCGCCGATGACGCGGCTCTCGACGACCTGGTAGGGGTCGAGGATGAAGTCCTTGCGCAGCACCGGCAGCGACACGGCACCGCGAGCCGCGCGCAAATCGTCGTCGCTACCCTGAAAGAACGGCGCGTCGGTCAGGATCGACAGGCACGCCGCACCGCCCGCCTCGTAGGCGCGCGCCAGCGTCGCGGGGTCGAAGTCGGCGCGGATCAGCCCGGCGCTCGGCGAGGCTTTTTTTATTTCCGCGATCAACCCGTATCCGCCCAGCGCCAGCCGGCGTTCGAGCGCCACAGCAAACGGCCGCACCGGCGGCGCGGCGGGGAGCTCGGCGAGCAGGGTGGCTTCGCGGCGGGCCGCCTTGGCGCGGGCGAGGTGGGAACGCTTTTCGGCGCAAATGCGGTCGAGCACGTCGCTCATCGAGCGGCCTCCGGAACCGGCGTGGGCGCGCTGGTGCGCGCGACGAGGTTGTCGAGCACGCGGCGGGCCGCCCCCGAATCGATCGCCCGCGCCGCAAGCTCGGCGCCCTCGTAGAGATTTGGGGCGTGGCCGGCGACAACCAACGCGGCGGCGCTGTTTAGCAGCACGACGTCGCGCAGCGGGCCGCCGGCGCCCGCCAAGAGCTCGCGCATCAAGCCCGCATTGTGCGCCGGCTCGCCGCCGCGCAGCTCATCGAGCCGCGCGGGCGGCAGGCCGGCATCCCGGGCGGTGACCTCGAAGGTGTCGACCTTGCCGCCGTCGAGCGCGGCAACGGTGGTCGGGCCCGCCGTCGTCAGCTCGTCGAGGCCGTCGCCGTGGACGACCCAGGCCCGCTCGCCGCCCAGCCGGCCCAGCACCTCGGCCATCGGCCGCACCCATTCGGGGGCGAAAACGCCGACCAGCTGGCGGCGCGCCGCGGCCGGGCTCGACAGCGGCCCCAGCAGGTTGAAAATCGTTCTGGTCCCGAGCTCGACCCGGGTCGGCGCCACGTGACGGGTGGCGCTATGGTGGCGCGGCGCCATCAGAAAGCCGAGCCCGATCTCCCACAAGCAGGCGCGCACGACCGCTAGGTCGGCGTCGATGTTGACGCCGAGCGCCGTCAGCACGTCGGCCGATCCCGATTTCGACGACAATGCGCGGTTGCCGTGCTTGGCGACCGGGACGCCGCAGCCGGCCACGACCAACGCGCTCGCGGTCGAGATGTTGAAGCTGCCGGAGGAATCGCCGCCGGTGCCGCAGGTGTCGATAGCGCCCGGCGGTGCTTCGAGCGCGACCGCCTTCGCGCGCATGATGCGCGCCGCGCCGGTGAGCTCCTCGACGGTCTCGCCGCGCAGCCGCAGCGCCATCAGAAACGCGCCCATCTGCGAGGGGGTGGCGTCGCCGCTCATGATGATGTCGAACGCCTTCTCGGCGTCGTCCTCGCTCAGGCTGCTGCCCGCCGCGACCAGCGCCAGAAGCGGTTTGAGGTCGCCGGTCATTCGACAGCGTCCGGATCGTCGAGGTGCGGCATGTATGGCGTTCGCCAAAAGTGAGCCGTCGTTAGATCGGCCGGGCACCATATCAGCCCCGCACCACCGACGGAAACCGCGCAGCCGGGTCGGCGCACGGCAGCGCGCAAGCCGAATGCGGTCTGCCGCGGCAAAGTCGGGCGGTGCGCCGGACTGTGACTGGCTCGTTGGTCGGCGCGTGGCTAGGCCGCCGAGGCGAGGTCGGCATCCGGTCCGATTGGTGTTGCGACGGCCAGTCGGCGTCGCTAAATTGGAGCTGATGACTCGCTTGGCACAACCAGCATCGTGGTGGTGGCCCGTCTGACAGGCGGCCGCCGATTGACATATTTTATCGAGGCCGCTTCGGGGTTCCGGGTGGCCTTCGGATTTTCTGATAACGAGCCTACCCCCCGGTCTTCGGAGCGGCCCTGAACTAGCAGGGGGGTTCGGATGCAAACCACGCACTATACGACCCGGGGCGGCATCGCGGTCACGCGCGAGGTCCGCGAAGAGGTCTATGAGCCGGCCGACAATGCCTTGGCACGTGCGCTCGACGAGCGGCGCGGCGTCCTGTTTTCGTCGAGCTTTGAGTTTCCCGGCCGCTATACGCGCTGGGACATGGGCTTTGTCGACCCGCCGCTCGCGCTCAGCGGCCGCGGGCGCGGGTTTGCGATCGAGGCGCTGAACCGGCGCGGCCGGGTGCTGCTGCCGGCGATTGGAGGGGCGCTCGCCGGCGTGCCGGCGGCTCGCCTCGACCAGGTCGGCGGGGACCGGATCATCGGTGAAATTGCAGAACCCTCGCAGCGCCTTCCGGAGGAGCAGCGCAGCCGCCACCCTTCGGTATTTTCGGTGCTGCGCGCGCTCGTCGATCTCTTCGCCAGCGCCGAGGACCAGCATTGCGGGTTCTACGGCGCTTTCGGCTACGACCTCGTGTTCCAGTTCGAGCCGATGCCGCTGCGGTTGCCGCGCCCACAGGACCAGCGCGATTTGGTGCTCTACCTGCCCGACGAAATCCTGGTCGTCGACCACATGCGCCAGCTCGCGGCGACCCACCGCTACGATTTCCAGTTCGCCGGCGCCTCGACCGCGGGGCTGCCGCGCCGAACCGAACCCGCGCCTTACCGCCCGGACCGCGCGCCGGCACTCGCGCCGAGCGAAAGCGACCACCGGCCGGGCGAATATGCTTCCCTGGTCGAGCTCGCCAAGGAGGCGTTTGTCCGCGGCGACTTGTTCGAAGTGGTCCCCGGCCAGCTGTTCGCCGATCGCTGCCCGGATCAGCCGAGCGTCGTCTTCCAGCGTCTGAGGCAGGCCAACCCGGCGCCGTACGGGGCGTTGATCAACCTCGGCGAGGGCGAGTTCCTGGTGTCGGCCTCGCCCGAGATGTTCGTGCGCGTCGAAGGCAGGCGGATCGAGACCTGCCCGATCAGTGGGACGATTGCCCGCGGCGGCGACCCCGTCGAGGACGCCGAGCGCATCCGCGAACTGCTGAATTCGACAAAGGACGAGAGCGAATTGACGATGTGCACCGACGTCGACCGCAACGACAAGTCGCGGGTGTCGGTGCCAGGCAGTGTGCGCGTCATCGGCCGGCGCCAGATCGAGCTCTATTCGCGATTGATCCACACCGTCGACCATGTCGAGGGCGAGTTGCGGGGCGAGTTCGACGCGCTCGACGGGTTTTTGAGCCATGCCTGGGCGGTAACGGTGACCGGCGCCCCGAAACTGTGGGCGATCCGCTTTATCGAAGAGCAGGAGCGCTCGTCCCGCCGCTGGTACGGCGGAGCGATCGGCCGCGTCACCTTCGACGGCAACATGAACACCGGCTTGACCTTGCGCACCATCCGCATGAAGGACGGGGTTGGTGAAGTCCGCGCCGGCGCCACCCTGCTTTTTGACAGCGACCCGCAATCCGAGGAGGCGGAGTGCCGGCTCAAGGCGTCGGCGCTGTTCGGCGCGATCCGCGGCAGAGCACCCGTCGCCGCAGCCTCCATCTCCACGGTCGCCTCGGGGGCGGGCCGCGGCCGCAAGGTCTTGCTGATCGACCATGAAGATTCGTTTGTTCACACGCTTGCCAACTACACCCGCGCCATCGGCGCCGAGGTCGTGACGATGCGGCCCGACATGGCCCGCGCCGAATTGCGGCGGGGTGCTTCACCCGACCTCGTCGTGCTGTCTCCCGGGCCTGGGCGGCCTTGCGACTTTGCGATGAGCGAAACTCTCGACCTGGCGATCGGGCGAGGGTTGCCGATTTTCGGCGTTTGCCTCGGGCTCCAAGGAATTGTCGAATATTTCGGCGGCGCGCTCGACGTGCTCGGCACGCCGTGCCACGGCAAGCCGTCGCGCGTGCGGGTGCTGGGCGGGCGGCTGCTGCGCGAGCTGCCGGTCGAGTTCACCGTCGGTCGCTATCACTCGCTGCATGCCCGCCGAGCGAGCCTGCCGGCGGCGCTGACGGTAACGGCCGAGACCGCGGACGGCGTGATCATGGCGATCGAGCATACCGACCTGCCGATCGCCGCCGTGCAATTTCACCCCGAGTCGGTGATGACCTCGGCGCCGCAGATCGGCATGCCGATCATCTCGTCGATGCTTGCGGTGCTGGCGGCGCCGGCGCGGCCGGCTCGATCGAAGGCTGCTGCCGAGAGCTGAGCGCGCGCCTCAGAACAGCCGGTCGAGCGTCTCGCGATGGATCTCGACCGGGAAGCGGGTGCGCAGCGCGCGCGTGTACTCCTCGCCGAGGTCGGCCTGGATGCCGCCCGTCACCTCGCGCGACAGCTCGGCGGTGGCGGCTTTCGCGGCGATTTGCGGCACCTCGACGTTGGTGAGCTGGGCGACGTAGGAACCGGCCGCATCGGATGCCGTGACGACCGCACCCGGCTTCGCGGCAAAGAGCTTGTCGACCAGCACCGCAGGCACCCCCGTCGCGTCTTCCGATTGGCGCTGGAACGGCGGCGAGCTCACTGCTTTGAGCCCCTTCGCCGCGGCGGCGGTCGACAGCTGCATCCCGGGGTTGACCTCGGCGGCGAGGGCGTCGGCCGCTTGCGCCACCATCTCCTTGCGCTTCTCGGCTTGCCAGGCAGCGCTGGCCTTGTCCTTGACCTCGGCGAGCGGCCTGACCGAAGGCGGCGTGATCTTGTCGACGCGCAATACAAAAATCGCGCCGTCGGAGGCTTGCGTGACGCGGCTGGTGCGGCCTTCCTCGGTCGAAAAGGCGAGCTTCAAGACTTCGGTCGGAGAGGCCGGCAACACGACTTTCTTGCCGCTGCGGCCCACACCCTTTTCGTCGACGGACACGACCGCGGTTTTTTTCAGCCCCAACTGGGTCGCGGCCTGGTCGAGCGTGGCGCCGCCGGCGAGCGCGTCGTCTACGTGATTGGCGACCGTGTAGAGCCTGTCGACGGCCTCGCTGCGGGCGAGGTCGGCCTGCAATTTCACCTTTACTTCGTCAAAGCTCTGCGTCGTCGGCGGGACAATCCGGACCACCCGCAGGATATGCCAGCCAAGCGGGGACTTGACCGGCTGGCTCGGCTTGTTCAGCGGCAGCGCGAACACGACATCGGCCAGATTCTGCGGCAGTTCCTCGCGCTTCATCAGTCCGAGGTCGACGGTTTGCGGATCCTGCCCGGCAATCGTGCGGGCGACCTCGGTCCAGTCCTTGCCCGCGGCGAGAGCCGCTTCAGCAGCTTTTGCCTGACCCTCCGACGGGGCGAGGATTTGCTGCACGTCACGGCGCTCGGGCAGAACGAACTCGTCCTGCCGCTGGTCATAGGCGCTCTTCAGCCTGGCCTCGGGGACCTCGATGGTCTGCGCCAGCTCCGACGGGGTGAGGCTGGCCAAGGTAAAGCTGCGGTACTCGGGCGCGCGGAACATGTCCTGATGCGCGTCGTAAAACTTGGTCAGCTCGGCGTCGCTCGGCTGCACGACATTGCCGGCGCCGGCGTCCGGCAATGTCACCACGTCGGCGACGCGCTTCTCACCGCGGTATTGATAGAGCCGGTCGATGATCGGCGCAGGCGGGACGGCCCCGGCGTTTATCGCCAGCAGCAGATCCTCGCGGGGGATGTCAAGGCGGATGCGTTCGACGTATTGCCCCTCGGTCATATGGTTTGCCGCCAACAGCGCGTTGAACGCCTCGCGGTCGAACATCCCGTTGGCGGCGCGAAACATCGGGTCCTCGGTGATGGCGTCGCGCACGACGCTGTCCGAGACATCGAGCTGCATGCGCTGCGCCTCCTGGTCGAGGAGGCTGTTGTCGACGAGCTCACCCAGCACCTGGTCGACAACCCCCATTTGCTTGGCCTGTCGCAGGTCGACCTGGCTGCCGAGCTGCGTGCTCAGCCGCTCGAGCGCCGGCTGCAGCGCGCTTTGCAACGTGTTCGCGTCGATGCTCTGGTCGCCGACCGCGGCGACCGCCGTGTCGGTCGGGCGGTTGCGGAAAATATCGCCGATGCCCCAGATACCGAACGTGACGATCAGCAGCGCAAACAAACCCTTGACGAGGGCGGAGCCGGCCTTCGAGCGTATTGCTTGCAACATGGAGGCGGGCGGCCTGTTGATGAGGGCCGGGCACGGTTGACCCGCCCCGGTGCCGGTGTGATCGTAGCTGCACCAATGATAGGCAGCCACCGGCGGGGCCGCAACTCCCGTCGGGCGAACAGGGCGGAGACCGGAGCCGATGGCAAACCGAAAAAAGCTCGTTGCCGGCAACTGGAAAATGAACGGGCTGCGCGCCGACGGGCTGGCGCTGGCGGGCGAGCTGGCGCAGCGCGCCCGGGCCGCGGAAACACAAAGACTCCTCTGCGACCTGCTGATCTGCCCGCCCGCCACCTTGCTTGGACCCGTGCATGAAGCGATCGCCGGCAGCAGGGTCATGCTCGGCGGGCAGGATTGCCACGCGGCGCCAAAAGGCGCCTTCACCGGCGACATCAGCGCCGAAATGCTGGCCGATATCGGCTGCACCCACGTCATTCTCGGACATTCGGAGCGCAGGCATGGCCACGGCGAGACCGATGCGGCGGTCAACGCCAAAGTCGCCGCGGCCGGCCGTGCCGGGCTCGCGGCCATCGTCTGCGTCGGCGAGACGCAGGCCCAGCGACAGGCCGGCGACGCAATCACGGTCGTCGCGGGCCAGATCGCAGGATCGATCCCGGACGGCTTCGCGCATGACAGGCTGACCGTCGCCTACGAGCCGGTCTGGGCGATCGGCACCGGGCTCAGCGCCACGCTCGACGACATCGAGGCGATGCATGCGGCGATTCGCGCGCACCTCGCGCCGCAAGCGCGAATCCTCTACGGCGGCTCGGTCAACCCGGCGAACGCCGCCGCAATCCTCGGGCTTGCCGATGTCGACGGCGCCCTCGTCGGCGGCGCCAGCCTCGACGCCGATTCGTTTTGGGGCATAGCCCGCAGCTGCGGCTAGGCGCGCGGTTCGGGCGGCGCTGGCGACGGCGCCGACAACGGGCTAAGGTCTGCCGATGACGATCCTGTTGCTTGCGATCCACATCATGGTGGCGGTCGCGCTTGTCGGCGTCGTGCTGCTGCAAAAAAGCGAGGGCGGGGCGCTCGGCATGGGCGGCGGCGGCATGTCGGGGTTTATGACCGGCCGCTCGACAGCGAACCTCTTGACCCGCGCCACGGCAATTCTGGCGGCGGCGTTTATGACGACGAGCGTGCTTTTGGTGGTGCTGCACAATCGCGAGCGCGCCCCGGTGTCGATCATCGATCATGGCGCGCCAGCACCGGCTGGGCCTTCGGTCCCGTTGGCACCGGCGGCTCCATCGCCGCCCGGCGGCTCGTCAGCCCCCGCGGCACCCGCCGCGCCAAGCGCGCCGCTCGCCCATTAGAGCCCGCCTAATCGATACCGTAGGGGCGAGTTCCGACAGGCCGCCGCGGCGCAATCGTGCATGAAGGCCATGCGCGCGGCGTGGCGCGCCATATTTACCATATGAGGGCGATCCGGGATGGTATAGGGTGGAGTTCCATGACGCGGTTCATCTTTATTACCGGCGGCGTGGTCTCCTCTCTAGGCAAGGGCTTGTCGGCCGCAGCACTCGGTGCCCTGCTGCAGGCGCGCGGGTTCCGAGTGCGGCTGCGCAAGCTCGACCCCTATCTCAACGTCGACCCGGGCACGATGAGCCCGTACCAGCATGGCGAGGTCTACGTCACCGACGACGGCGCGGAGACCGACCTCGACCTCGGCCATTACGAGCGCTATGTCGGGGTCCCGTCGCGGCGCAGCGATTCGGTCACGACCGGCCGGGTCTATTCGACCGTGATCGGGCGCGAGCGGCGCGGCGAATATCTCGGCGCCACGGTTCAGGTGATCCCGCACGTCACCGACGCGATCAAGGAATTCATCCAGGCCGATCTCGACGGCGAGGATTTTGTCCTGTGCGAGATCGGCGGCACCGTCGGCGACATCGAGAGCCTGCCGTTTCTTGAAGCGATTCGCCAGCTCGGCTACGAGCTCGGCCGCGAGCGGGTCATGTTTGTGCACCTGACCTTGGTGCCGTACATCTCCTCGGCGAGCGAGCTCAAGACCAAGCCGACCCAGCATTCGACCAAGGAGTTGCTGTCGCTCGGCATCCAGCCCGACATCCTGCTGTGCCGGTGCGACCGGCCGATCCCGCCCGCCGCGCGCAAGAAGATCGCGCTCTTCTGCAACCTGCGCGAAAGCCGGGTCATTCCCGCCATCGACATCGACACGATCTATGGCGTGCCTGCCGCTTACCATGCCGAAGGCTTCGACCGGGAAGTATGCGCGCATTTCGGGCTCGCCGCTCCGGAGCCCGATCTCGAACGCTGGCGCGAGATCGTCGACTTGATCCACAAGCCCGAGGGACGGGTCACGATCGCGGTGGTCGGCAAATACACGCATCTGCCGGACAGCTATAAATCCTTGGCCGAGGCGATGACCCACGGCGGCATCGCCAACAATGTCGGGGTCGATCTCGACTGGATCGATTCGGAGGTGTTCGAGACAGAGGCCGAGGCCGTCCACAAGCTCGACGGTGTGCACGGCATTCTGGTGCCCGGCGGCTTTGGCGTACGCGGCACCCACGGCATGATCGAAGCGGCGCGGTTTGCCCGAGAGCGCCGGGTGCCGTATTTCGGCATCTGCTTTGGGATGCACATGGCGATCATCGAGGCGGCGCGCGACCTCGCCGACCTGCCCGGCGCAGGCTCGACCGAATTCGGGCCGTGCCGTCATCCGGTCGTCGGGCTGATGACCGAATGGACCCGCGGCAACACGGTCGAGCGCCGCAATTCGACCGACGATCTCGGCGGCACGATGCGGCTCGGCGCCTATCCGGCGGTGCTGACGCCGGGCAGCCGGGTGGCCGAAATTTACGACGCCGCAGAGGTCAGCGAGCGCCACCGCCACCGCTACGAGGTCAATATCGGCTACAAGGAACGCCTTGAAGCCACCGGGTTGCGGTTTTCCGGCATGTCGCCCGACGGCATCCTGCCCGAGATTGTCGAGATCCCGGATCATCCGTGGTTTATCGGCGTGCAGTTTCACCCCGAACTGAAGTCGAAACCATTCGCGCCGCACCCGCTGTTTACCTCGTTTATCCGCGCCGCGCGCGATCAGTCGCGGCTGGTGTGAGACGGTTTGTTCATCGTGAGACTTCGACGCCGACCATCCTGTCTGGTCGTTCCCGCCGAAGCAGGAATCCAGGGGCAAGCGCACCGTAGGCGGCCCTGGACCCCCGCTTTCGCGGGAGCGACGACGAGCGGTCCCTATAGGTTGAGTCGCGATGCCTGAAGGCGTTACTGCCCGTCACGTCACCGTCGGCGACATCACGGTCGGCAATGATTTGCCGCTGGCGTTCATCGTCGGGCCGAATACGCTCGAATCGCGTGCGCACGCGCTCGAAATGAGCGCGGCGCTGGCCGAGATCGCGGCAAAGCTGAACATCCCGCTGATCTACAAGACCTCGTTCGACAAGGCGAACCGCACGTCGATAAGAGGCGCGCGCGGGATCGGGATGGAGGCAAGCCTGCCGATCTTCGCCGAAGTCCGGGAAACGAGCGGGCTCCCGGTGCTGACCGACATCCATACGCCGGAACAGTGCGCGCAACTCGCCGCTATCGTCGATGTCTTGCAGATACCGGCGTTCCTGTGCCGTCAGACCGACCTGTTGGTGGCCGCTGGCCGCACCGGCAAACCGGTGAACATCAAAAAAGGCCAATTCGTCGCGCCGCACGACATGGGGAACGCCGCCGGCAAGGTCGCCTCTACCGGCAACGAGCAGATCCTGTTGTGCGAGCGCGGGGCAATGTTCGGCTACAATAATCTTGTCGTCGACATGCGGGCGCTGCCGATCATGGCGCGCACCGGCTATCCCGTTGTCATGGACGCGACCCATGCCGTGGCGCAGCCGGGCGGGCTCGGGAATCGCTCGGGCGGCGAGCGCGAATTCGCTCCGGTCTTGGCGCGCGCCGCGGTCGCGGTTGGCGTCGCCGCCGTCTTTATCGAGACCCACGAGGACCCCGACCGGGCGCCGTGCGAGGGGCAGACCATGATCCCGCTGAAAGCCTTGCCGGCACTGCTCGAAACGCTGGTCGCCTTCGATCGCCTCGCCAAGCTACGCCCTGCGGACGGGGCGTGAGGTTATCTCCCTCGCCCCCGCCGGGGGAGAGGGTGGGGTGAGGGGGCTTGCTCCGCTGATCTCACGGTTGACGAAAGGCCCTCACCCTCCCAGCGCCTCGCGCTGGGCCCCTCCCTCTCCCGCATTGCGGGAGAGGGCCCTAGTGGTGCGATGCCAACGGGTGATTCCCATCCGTTGGCTGAATTGCAGGGACCAAGCGTTTCGATCGGACCACTAGCGTTGGAGAGCCTCGGATGACAGCGATCTCCGACATTCACGCCCGCGAGATCCTCGACAGCCGCGGCAACCCGACGGTCGAGGTCGAGGTGACCTTGGACGACGGCACGATGGGCCGCGCAGCGGTGCCGTCGGGTGCGTCGACCGGCGCGCACGAGGCAATCGAGAAGCGCGACGGCGGCAGCCGCTATGGCGGCCGCGGCGTGCGGCAGGCGGTCGACGCGGTCAACGGCGAAATCTTCGATGCGCTGTCGGGCTTCGAGGCGAGCGAGCAGCTGGCGATCGACCGCACCCTGATCGAGCTCGACGGCACGCCGAACAAGGCGCGGCTCGGCGCCAACGCGATCCTCGGGGTCAGCCTCGCCGCCGCCAAGGCCGCCGCCGCCGATCTCGGTCAGCCGCTCTACCGCTATGTCGGCGGCGTTGCCGCCCGCACCCTGCCGGTGCCGATGATGAACATCCTCAATGGCGGCGTGCATGCCGACAACCCGATCGACATCCAGGAATTCATGGTGATGCCGGTCGGCGCCGCGTCCGTCGCCGAGGCGATCCGCGCCGGCTCCGAAATCTTTCATACCCTGCGGCGAAAGCTCGCCGAGGCCGGCCACAACACCAACGTCGGCGACGAAGGCGGATTTGCGCCGAACCTCGCTTCGGCCGACGTCGCGCTCGGCTTTATCATGCAGGCGATCGAAGCCGCCGGCTATCATCCGGGCGACGACGTCGTTCTGGCGCTCGACCCGGCGGCGAGCGAGTTCTACCGCGACGGCGCCTACCATCTCGACGGCAGGACGCTAGATTCGGCCGCTCTGACGGCCTATTGGCGCGACCTCGTCGACCGCTACCCGATCGTGTCGGTCGAAGACGGGATGGCCGAGGACGACTGGGACGGCTGGGAGCTGTTGGCCCGCGAGCTCGGCAACAAAATCCAGCTGGTTGGCGACGATGTCTTTGTGACCAACCCGAGGCGGCTGCGCGACGGCATTGCGCGCAACGCCGCCAATGCGCTGTTGGTCAAGGTCAACCAGATCGGCACCTTGTCGGAGACGCTCGAGGCCGTCGAGATCGCGCAGCGCGCCGGCTGGGGGACGGTGTTTTCGCACCGCTCCGGGGAGACCGAGGACACGACGATCGCCGATCTTGTCGTCGCCACCAACGCGGGGCAAATCAAGACCGGCTCGTTGTCGCGTTCCGACCGGCTCGCGAAATATAACCAGCTGATCCGAATCGAGGAGCAGCTCGGCGCATCCGCAGTCTACGCCGGGCGCTCGCCTCTGGCGCGGCGGCGCTAGCAGCCGGACGCACCGGTTGACGCGCACCGTCGCTGGTGATCCAATTTCGCGATGTACTGGTCGCGCAGACTGAAGCGGTGGGCGCGGGCTCTGGTCGGCCCGGCGTGCGGGCTCGCTCTGACCGGCTACTTCGCGCACAACCTCGTGATTGGCGACCGCGGATTGCTCGCCTGGCGGCGCCTGACCGAGCAGCTGCACGCCGAGAACGCCCGGCTTGCCGCGCTTCAGGCCGAGCGCGAGGCGATGACGCGAAAGGTGTCGGATCTAACCCCCGACCATCTCGACCCCGACCTGCTTGACGAGCGGGTGCGCGCGACACTGAACCTCGTCGCCCCGAACGAGCTCGTGATCATGCGAGATACGCCGGCCGCCTTGCATTAGCGCGGTGCGTCCGCAACCCCCGCGGGCGAGTTCCGGCGCCGCCGATTCAGGCTTTGCGTGCAATCGTTTGAACAGGTCGCGGTTGCAAAGCCGGCGATCTGCCGGCATGCTCCGGAGCGGGTTTTCGAGCGGCAGTGGGCCGACGCCCGGAGGACACGAGATGGCGGCAACACGCAAGGGCAAGCCGGTCGACGTCGCCGAGCTCGACGCGTCGCCAAAGGAATTGCTCGGGTTTTACCGCGACATGCTGCTGATCCGGCGTTTTGAGGAGCGCGCCGGTCAGATGTACGGCATGGGGCTGATCGGCGGGTTTTGTCACCTCTATATCGGACAGGAGGCGGTCGTCGTCGGCATGCAGGCGGCGCTGAAGGAAGGGGACACGATTGTCACTTCCTATCGCGACCACGGCCACATGCTGGCCTGCGGCATGGACCCCAAGGGCGTCATGGCGGAGCTGACCGGGCGGCGCACCGGCTATTCCTGCGGCAAGGGCGGCTCGATGCACATGTTCAGCCGCGAGAAGAACTTTTTTGGCGGCCACGGCATCGTCGGCGCGCAGGTGCCGATCGGCACAGGGCTCGCCTTCGCCCATCGCTACCGTGACAACGGGCTGATTTCGGTGACCTATCTCGGCGACGGCGCGATCAACCAGGGGCAGGTCTACGAGAGTTTCAACATGGCGGCGCTGTGGAAGCTGCCGGTCGTCTACGTCATCGAAAACAACCGCTACGGCATGGGGACGTCGATCGACCGTGCCTCGGCCCGCACCGACCTGTTTCATCGCGGCACGGCCTACGGCATACCCGGCGAGCAGGTCGACGGCATGAACGTGCTCGCGGTGCACGAAGCAGGGCTCGCGGCAAGCGAGCACGCCCGCTCGGGCCAGGGGCCGCTGATCCTGGAGATGATGACCTATCGCTATCGCGGCCACTCGATGTCGGACCCGGCCAAATATCGGACCCGCGACGAGGTCGATCGTGTGCGCGCCGAGCACGACCCGATCGACCAGGCGCGCCGTCGGCTGGTCGAGGGCGGGGCCGACGAGGCCGCGTTGAAGCAGATCGAGGCGGAGGTGCGCAGCCGCGTCGCCGAGGCGGCGCAATTCGCCCAGGACAGCCCCGAGCCCGATCCTGCCGAGTTGTGGACCGACGTGCTGGTCGACGCCTGAGCCGGCCGCGATTACGTTAGCCGGGAGAGTCGGCCGGAGAGGCTGGCGGCGATTGCGCGGCCGGGCGCGGGAGATTGCGATAGGCCATGGCTACCGAAGTTCTGATGCCGGCGCTGTCGCCGACGATGACGGAAGGCAAGATTGCGCGCTGGCTCAAAAGCGAGGGCGACGCGGTGCGTTCGGGCGACGTGCTCGCCGAGATCGAGACCGACAAGGCGACGATGGAGGTGGAGGCTGTCGACGAAGGCGTGCTCGCCCGGATCGTTGTTCCCGAGGGCACCGACCACGTTGCGGTGAACACTCCGATCGCGCTGATCGCCGGCAACGGCGAACAGGTTACATACGACGATCGTGCCCCGCTTTCCGGCAACGGACATGAGCCGGCTGCGGCCCAGGAAACGCCCCAGGCCCGGTCGCCGCCACCGGCGCCTCCCGCCGCACCGCCCGCACCCGTGCGCGCCGCCCCGCGGCAAGAACCCGAATACACCGGCGCCACCCGCACGGTCACGGTGCGCGAGGCGTTGCGCGACGCGATCGCCGAGGAAATGCGCCGCGACGAGACGGTGTTTCTGTTGGGCGAAGAGGTTGCCGAGTATCAGGGCGCCTACAAGGTCAGCCAGGGGCTGCTGCAGGAGTTCGGCGCCAGGCGGGTGATCGACACGCCGATCACCGAGCAGGGGTTTACCGGGGTCGGCATCGGCGCAGGTTTTGCCGGGCTGCGCCCGATCGTCGAGTTCATGACCTTCAACTTCGCGATGCAAGCAATTGACCAGATTATAAACTCAGCATCAAAGACGCGCTATATGTCGGGCGGTCAGATGGGCTGCCCGATCGTCTTTCGCGGCCCCAACGGCATCGCCGCCCGCGTCGCCGCGCAGCATTCGCAGTGCTATGCCAGCTGGTACGCGCATTGCCCCGGTTTGAAGGTCGTCGCGCCCTATACCGGCGCCGATCACAAAGGTTTGTTGAAGTCGGCGATCCGCGACCCGAACCCGGTCGTCTTTCTCGAGCATGAGCTCGTTTACGGCGAGAGCTTTGCGGTGCCCGACGACCCCGAATTTCTGGTGCCGATCGGCAAGGCGCGGATCGCTCGCGCCGGAGACCACGTCACGATCACCGCCTTTTCGCGCATGGTCAAGCTCGCGCTGCAGGCCGCGGAGGAATTGGAGAAGAGCGGGATTTCAGCGGAGGTCGTCGACCTGCGCACCCTGCGCCCGTTCGACGCCGCGACCGTCGCCGCGTCCGTCAAAAAGACCAACCGCATCGTCACCGTCGAGGAAGGCTGGCCGTTCGCCGGGATCGGCGCCGAGGTCGCGGCGCTGATCATGGAAGAATGCTTCGACTGGCTCGACGCGCCGGTCAAACGGGTAAGCGGAAAGGACGTGCCGTTGCCGTATGCCGCGAACCTAGAGCATCTCGCGGTGCCGCAGGTCGACGACATCGTCGCCGCCGCGCGAGAAGCCGCCTACCGTTAATTCCATGTCATTGCGAGCGCAGCGAAGCCATCTCGCGGGGACTGCGAAATCTTCAATCGGGATTGCCTCGGCGGACTGGCGCCGCCTCGCAATGCCGCGCTGAATGGTCACTACGACATGCCGATCGAAATCCTGATGCCTGCCCTGTCGCCGACGATGACCGAGGGGAACTTGGCCAAATGGCTGAAGCGCGAGGGTGACGAGGTCCATTCGGGGGACGTGCTCGCCGAAATCGAGACCGACAAGGCGACCATGGAGGTCGAAGCGGTCGACGACGGCCGGGTCGGCAAGATCCTGGTTCCAGAAGGCACCCAGGGCGTCAAGGTCAACCAGCCGATTGCGCTGTTGCTCGAGGAGGGTGAGGACTCGTCGTCGCTGGCGCAGTCGGAGCGGCCGGCGCCCGCCGGTCTCGGAGCGTCGCCGCCGCGCAGAGAGACGCCGCAGATGCCGAGCGCCGCTCCGCCCCAACCAACGGGCAACGGCCACGACAGGCGAATTTTCGCGAGCCCACTCGCCCGCCGCATGGCGCAGCAGGCAGGCCTCGATCTCGCCGCGGTCACCGGCTCGGGGCCGCAGGGGCGGATCGTCAAATCGGATATCGAAGCGGCGCTTTCGCCACCGCCCGCGGCCGTACCCACGCCGACAGCGCCGCGAGCCCCCGCGGTGCCGATCGCTAATGCGCCCCCGACCACGCCCGCCGCACCGCCCGTCCTGACGAAGGAGCGGGTGCTGGCCTTGGCCGGCAACCCGCCCTATAGCGAGCACCCGCTCGATGCGATGCGGCGGGTCATCGCCCGGCGGCTGACCGAAGCAAAGCAGACGGTCCCGCACTTCTACCTGACGATCGACTGCGAGATCGACGCGCTGCTGAAAATCCGCGGCGAGCTCAACAAGAAATCAGATGCTTACCGGATTTCGGTAAACGACTTTGTCATCCGCGCCGCGGCACTCGCGTTGCGCCAGGTGCCGGCCGCGAACGCGTCGTGGAGCGACGAGGCGATCCTGCGGTGGGACACGGTCGACATTGCCGTCGCCGTGGCGCTCGATGACGGGCTGATCACGCCGATCGTCAAACAAGCCGACCGCAAGGGGTTGGCGGCGATCGCCAGCGAGACCAGGGATCTCGCGGCGCGAGCGCGCGCCGGAAAGCTGAAGCTCGAGGAATTTCAGGGCGGCACCTTTTCGATTTCGAACCTCGGCATGTTCGGGGTTCGCGAATTCGCCGCGGTGATCAACCCGCCGCATGGCGGCATTCTCGCTGTCGGCGCCGGCGAGCCGCGGCCGGTCGTCAAAAATGGCGCGCTAGCAGTCGCCACTGTGATGAGCTGCACCTTGTCGTGCGATCATCGCGCCGTCGATGGCGCGGTCGGCGCGCGCTTCCTCGCCGCCTTCAAGAAGCTCATCGAGGATCCGCTGACGATGCTGCTGTGAGCGCGCCGGCAACAGAATCGCGGGCTCGCGCCGGTTTGCCCGTCACCCCACTTCTCTTCCCGTGAACGCGGAGAGGAAGCAAGCCGGAGATGCGGCGATGGCCGAGAATTCGTATGATTTGATCGTTCTCGGTGGCGGGCCGGGCGGCTATGTCGCGGCGATCCGCGCAGCACAGCTCGGCATGAAGACGGCGCTCGTCGAACGCGATCAGCTGGGCGGCATCTGCCTCAACTGGGGGTGCATTCCAACCAAGGCATTGCTGCGTAGCGCCGAGATCTCCCATATTTTACATCATCTCGACGAGTACGGGTTCTCCGCGAAGGAGGTAGATTACGACGCGGCCAAGGTGGTGGCGCGTTCGCGCGCTGTCGCCAAGCAACTGTCGAACGGCGTCGCTTATCTGTTGAAAAAAAACAAGATCAGCGTGTTCGACGGACAGGGGCGGCTGGCTGGCGACGGGCGGCTCGCCGTCACGAAGGACGATGCCCAGGTCGTCGATCTGGCGGCGCCGCACATCGTGCTGGCAACGGGTGCCCGGGCGCGGTCGCTGCCGGGCTTGGAACCCGATGGCGAGCGGGTTTGGACCTACAAGGAGGCGATGGTCCCGGCCGCTGTCCCGAAATCCTTGCTGGTCGTGGGCTCCGGCGCCATTGGAATCGAATTCGCCAGCTTTTACAGAGATATGGGGTCTGATGTTACAGTTGTTGAGCTGCTCGACCGCGTGCTGCCGGTCGAAGACGAAGAAATCTCCGCCTTCGCTCGCAAGTCTTTTGAAAAGCAGGGAATAAAGATCCACACTGGTGCCACGGTAAAGACGTTGGAACGCAGCGCCGGCCAGGTCGCCGCGCAAATCCAAGCCGGCGGAAAGATGTCCGAGATTTTGGTCGAGAAGATCATCCTCGCGGTCGGCATCGTCGGCAATGTCGAGGACATCGGCCTCGAAGGCACCGCGGTCGAGGTCGAGCGCGGGCACGTCGTCGTCGACGAATGGCTGCGCACCGGGGAGCCCGGGATCTACGCGGTCGGCGATCTCGTCGGCCCACCGTGGCTCGCGCACAAGGCGAGCCATGAGGGTGTGATCTGCGTCGAGCATATCGCCGGGGTCAACGACGTGCATCCGCTCGACACCCGCAACATCCCGGCCTGCACCTATTGCCGCCCGCAGGTGGCGAGCGTCGGGCTGACCGAAACAGCGGCGCGCGCGGCCGGCTACGAGGTCAAGGTCGGGCATTTCCCGTTTATCGGCAACGGCAAGGCGATCGCGCTCGGCGAGCCCGAGGGCCTGGTCAAGACCGTCTTCGACAGCCAGACCGGCGAATTGCTGGGCGCGCATATGGTCGGCGCCGAGGTGACCGAACTGATCCAGGGCTATGCAATCGCGAAGACGCTGGAAACCACCGAGGCCGAGCTGATCCGCACGATTTTTCCGCACCCGACCCTGTCGGAGACAATGCACGAGGCCGTGCTCGACGCCTACGGCCGCGCGATCCACTTTTAGCGGCAGCGCACCTCTCGGGGATTGCCAGCCGCGGCCGTCCCTGCCTGCTTGACGCGTGTTGACGCGCCATCCACTTCTAGCGCCAGGGCGGCGCCGCCCTGGCGAGGAGGGCGCCGTCAAAGCAATCCCGGCGACGCGGCGGCGTCCGGCCGGAAGATTGCTTTAACTGGCATCACCCACGAGGGCACCGCGATGGAGGGTTCGGCGCGCGAACGTCATCCCGAAAAGGCGCACCGCCCGGACAGCCCAATTCCGCGCAAGCCCGAATGGCTGCGGGTTCGGGCGCCCGGCGCGCCCGAATACCAGGCGACGCGGCGGCTGATGCGCGAACACCAGCTGAACACGGTCTGCGAGGAAGCCGCCTGCCCGAACATCGGCGAGTGCTGGAAAAAGCGGCACGCGACCGTCATGATCCTCGGCCGGGTGTGCACCCGGGCCTGCACGTTTTGCAATGTGGCCACCGGGCGGCCCGATCTGCTCGACCCGCATGAGCCGCAGCGCGTCGGCGAGGCGGTCGCGAAACTCGGGCTGGCACACGTCGTCGTCACTTCGGTCGACCGCGACGATCTCGACGATGGCGGGGCAGGGCAGTTCGCAAACACGATCAGGGCGATCCACGCCGCTGCCCCGGGCACGACGATCGAGGTCCTGACCCCCGATTTCCTGCGCAAGGAGGCGGCGCTCGAAACCGTGGTCGCGGCGCGGCCCGACGTCTTCAACCACAATCTCGAGACCGTGCCCCGCCTTTACGCGGAGGTAAGGCCGGGCGCGCGATATTTTCATTCGCTGCGCCTGCTCGACCAGGTCAAACGACTTGACCCTGATCTGTTCACCAAGTCGGGGATCATGGTAGGGCTCGGCGAGGACCGGACCGAGGTGCTCCAGGTGATGGACGATTTGCGCTCTGCGGAGGTCGATTTCTTGACGATCGGTCAATATTTGCAGCCGACGCCAAAGCATCACGCGATCGCCCGGTTTGTCACACCCGAAGAATTTGCCGGCTACAAAAATCTCGCCTCGGGGAAGGGTTTCCTCCTCGTCGCGGCCTCGCCGCTGACCCGCTCATCCTACCACGCCGGGGAGGATTTCGCGCGGCTACGCGCCGCCCGGACAGCGGCGCTCCCGACTTCCGTCATTCCCGCGACAGCAAGTATCCAGGGCCAGCCGGGGGCATTTGCCCCTGGATTCCCGCGTTCGCGGGGGTGACGATCCGAAATGCCGAGCCATGCCGAGCACCGCGTGCTGCCCTACACACAGGAGCAGCTGTTCGATCTGGTCGCCGATGTGGAGCGCTATCCCGAATTTCTGCCATGGTGCCGCGGTGCGCGCATCGTCGAGCGGCAGCCGCATCTCGTCGTCGCCGATTTGATCATCGGCTTCAAAATGTTTCGCGAGCGCTTCACCTCGCGGGTCGAGCTTAATCCCCCGCGCCGGATCGACGTGACCTATGCCGAAGGCCCGTTTCGCTATCTGAGCAACTATTGGACCTTCGACAAAGCCCCGGAGGGCTGCCGGATAAACTTTTTTGTCGATTTCGAATTCAAATCGCGACTGATGCAAAAGGTCATCGAGGTTCTGTTCAGCGAGGCGGTGCGCCGCATGGTCGGCGCCTTTGAAAAGCGGGCCCGCGACCTCTACGGCGACCCGACCCAACGCACCGCGAGCCGCGCCGCGGGGTGACCGGCCCGCCCGCGGCGGGAATCACCCCTACCCCCAAAGAGCGGCACAGCCAATGCGTCGGCGAGGCCGCTTCGATCGCGCTCGGCTGGCCCTTATGCTGCGCGACCGCGCTATTCTGCAACCGCGAGCGAGGGGATGTCGACATGCCTGAAAAAACCATGCTGTACGCGAGCGTCGGGCCGCAGCTGACGCATTACGACCTCGATGTCGACGATGCGAGCTTGAGGCGGCGCGCCACAGCGATCTTGCCGGCGAATGTGCATTACGCTTGGCCGCACGCCTCGCGGGAGTTGCTTTACGTCGCGTCGAGCAACAGCGCCTCGGGTGTCGGCGGCGTGGTCGGCGACAAGCATCATGTCAGCGCATTCCGCATCGACCCGGCGACCGGAGCGCTGGCGCCGCACGGCGCGCCGATCCCGCTGCCGACTCGGCCGATCCACATGACAAGCGACATTCCGTCACGCAATCTTCTGGTGGCGTTTAGCAATCCCAGCGGCCTGCGGGTCTATCGGATCAATCCCGACGGCACGCCCGGCGCCGAGGTCGCGCAGCGGGAGGCGATCGACCCCGGCATCTACGGGCATCAGGTGCGGGTCAGCCTAGACGACAGGCTGGCGATTCTGGTGACGCGCGGCCATGACGCCGCGGCGGGCAAGCCCGAAGAGCCGGGTGCGCTCAAGGTGTTCTGCTACCACGACGGGATGCTGAGCGGCGAGGTGTCGGTGGCGCCCGGCGGCGGCTACGGCTTTGGCCCGCGGCATCTCGATTTTCACCCGTCAAAGCCGTGGGTTTACGTGTCGCTCGAACGTCAGAACCGGCTCGACACGTTCGCGCTCGACGGCGGCCGGCTGTCCGCGGCGCCGCTCTTCAGCACCAACACCCTGGCCGAGCCCGGCAACATCCGCGGTCGCCAGGTCGCCGGGACGACGCACGTCCACCCGAACGGCCGCTTTGTCTATGTCGCGAACCGCGCGTCGAGCACGGTGGGCGAGGGGGCCCAGCGCGTCTTTGCCGGCGGCGAGAATACGCTCGCGGTGTTCGAGGTCGACCCCGCGACCGGCGAGCCCAACCCGATCCAGCATGTCGACACGCGGGGCATTCATTGCCGCACCTTCCACATCGACCCGAGCGGACGCCTGCTGGTCGCGGCCCACATCATCGGACTGCCGGTCCGCGAGAATGGCGCCGTGCGCAAACTGCCCGCCTGCCTGTCGCTGTTCAGGATCGGGGCCGACGGCCGGCTCGACTTCGTGCGCAAATACGATGTCGAGGTCGGCGGCCAGCAGATGTTCTGGATGGGAATGGTGTAGGCGGTCGAAGGCAAGCTCGATCAGCGGAAAGCGACGTTCTCAATGGCGGACATCATCGATCCCGAAACCGGCGCGCGCGGTTTCCAAACAATGGTGGCGATGCGCGACGGGGTGCGCCTCAACACCTTTGGGTTTTTGCCGGCGGAGGGCGGCCCGCGCTGGCCGGCCATTTTACACCGCACGCCCTACGGCATCGCCGCTGCCGACGCGCGAGACAAATTCGACTGTAGCAAGGCGTGGCTGCCGAGCGCCGCCGAGCCGATGCGCGGCTCGATCCTGCGCGGCTGGCGTAACATCGTCGCGCACGGCTATGTCGCGGTCTACCAGGACACGCGCGGCCGGCACGGCTCGGAAGGCGAGGACCGGGTCTATGCCGACGACGCGGCCGACGGCCACGACACGCTCGAATGGATCGCGCGCCAGCCGTGGACCAACCAGCGGGTTGGGGTGGCCGGCTCGTCGGCCGGGGCCACGACCGCGTTTGCCGCCGCCTCGACGCGGCATCCGAGCTTGCGCGCGTTTTTCGCGCAGGCCGGCGCGTCGAGCATCTATGACGATGTCGTCTACGAGGGCCAGTCGATCGAAATGGAGCGGCTGTGGCTGTGGGTGGCGCGCAACATCCCCGGCCTCTCGGCATCGCATCGGGAGGCGGCGATGCGGCGCTCCGGCGTCGGCCCCGCAGAGCTGGAGGCCGCGGCTGCCTCGGCCGCCGCGCGCTACGCCCGGCTCGATGCCGCGCGAGAAGCCGACCCGCCGTTTGTCGGCTGCGAGGACTGGATGCGCCTGCCCTTGGCCCACTACCCAGATTTCGCCATCTGGCAGCCGTTTCTCGACGAGATCATCACCCATCCGGCGCCGGATGGCTTTCGCGCCGCCCACAACTTCCGCCGCACGATCGACATCCCGGGCTTCCACGTCACCAGCTGGTTCGACATTTTTCAGACGAGCGTCATGGCGGCGTTCGGCGACATTCAGGCGCGCGTCGGCAACCAGAAACTGTGGATTGGGCCGAACGAGCATTATTTTGTCTATCACGACAATTTTTGGAGCCATGATCCGTATTTCTTGTGGTTCGACCACTGGCTGAAGGACGAGCAGAACGGCATCATGGATGGGCCGGCGGTATATTATTCGCCGCGGGCCTGGGTCGCGGACCGCGAGAGCTACAGACCGAACGACTGGCGCCATGCCGAGCGCTGGCCGCCGCCGGAAGCGCGGCCATACCGGCTGTATCTGCGGGGCGACGGCAGCCTCGACGCCGGCATGCCCGGCGGTCCGCCGCGCCGTTACCGCTACGACCCGCGCCGGCCCATCCCGACATTGGGCGGGCGCAACATGCTGATATCAGCGGGCTCGCGCGACCAGCGGCCGGTGCGGGCGTTGCCCGATTACGGTTTGACCTACCGCGGCAAAGCGCTGTCCCGGCCGCTGACTGTCGCCGGCAACGTTCGGGTCAGCCTGCACCTCGGGTCGGATTGTATCGACACCGACTTTGTCGCCAAGCTCGTCGACCTCCACCCCGACGGCGGCGCGATGCTGCTGATGGACGGCGTCACCCGAGCGCTCTACCGCGACCCGGCGGGCGAGCCCCGCCCGTTGTCGCCGGATCGCGTCGAACGGCTGACGGTCGACCTTGGGCACATCCACCACACCTTCGCCGCCGGCCACCGCATCGAGGTGGACGTTACCAGCAGCAATTTCCCGCGCCGGGCTCGCAACACCAACAGCGGCAACCCGGTCCTGGCGCGCGACACCGACGCCGACATCCGCGTCGCGAACAACACCGTCCACCACGCCGAGGCGACGCCGTCCTTTGTCGAAATGCCGGTCCTACCCTGAGCGCCGGCGTGCTCTGACCGGGTCGCCGCGGTGCCAAAGCCCGAGAGCAGCGGCAGGACGGAGCCGAGCGCCTCCGGTCCCCTTCTTGTAAAGTGCGAATCCCAGCACGCCGCGCGAGGGTTCCGGATCGCTTCGCTGGCTCGTCAAAAGCTCCCATATTTGACGCGCAAGGTGGTGTCGCTGAGCTTTCCCGGCATTGAAATAAATTCTGTGCGGGCGGGATTGAGCAGCACCTCGAACATGCGGATGCGGCGCGCCGCCTGAAGCTGCTGCGACAATCCGCCGAACAGCGAGAAAATGTCGACGTTATCGCCCTCAACCGCCACGCAGCAGTCGAACTCGGTGTGCCCATAATCGGGAAAGTTATAGAGTTCTGTCTTTCCGGGGATGGCCGGACGTTCGACGATCCATTCGGCGGTCGCGCCGGCAATCTCGGGTCTGGCAGTGACCCCGTCCACGTTAACCGGCGGTGCGGCAGCCTTTACCGCCATCGCCTGCATCATGCTCAAGTTGACCATGACGACGATCACTGTCCGAGTGTTCAAAGCGGTTAGCACGGCAAGCACCTGATTGCCTGGCGCTACAGCGAGCCCCAGCGGCACCGGCACCGTCTTCTTGATCCCGCGCGCCCACCATTGCGTCCATGCGTGCGCAGTTGTGGGACCGCCGCCTGCCGGCAGCGTCGAACTCGTACCGATCTGCGGCAAAGACGAGTCAAAATAAAGCCGCTGCCCGTCGAGCCCGATCCAGTTTGAGCACATGTAGTCAATTCCGTTCATTCCCTGGGAGGGAGCTTGCGGCGGGCGTAGATTGCTCGGGATGCGCCAGACGCCCCAAATTTGAAGGAACTGACGGTCGCGGTTTGCCGTAATGTAGGCTCCCGACCAGTTCAAACTGGTCTCAAATCGGGTCTCGCCGAACGGAAGTTCGTCGGTCTGTCTGAATTGCAGCCGATAATTGGGTTCCCCCAACTCTTGGTCGAAACTGAATTGCTGCAGTGTCAGCGGCGCCCCAAAGCCGCGGTCCCAGACCTGGCGAAGCAGCGGGTGGCTGTTGGGGTCCGGGCGCGGCGGGAGCCCGTATTCGCGCAGCAAGGCCGGGCTTTTGGTGGCGGGATTGAACGGTCCATTGGGAACCGGGAAACCATGGAACCGCTGTCGCAGATCGTCGCCGTCCTCGTCCGTGACACGATCGTAGTTCGACTGGCCCGCAGGCACGCCGGTCATTGCCATTGCCATTCCCCATTGGCGGCCGTAACGGCTTGCTGGTAATGCGTCTGTCCGGCGCTGTTCAGCAACGAATGCGCCCAATAAGCGAGCGCCACGCCGGCGTCAGTGTCACTCGGATAGTGCAGGCCGGCGATCTCGCGGTTGCGCGCGATGCAGTCGGCAAGCGTCCACAGATCGTCGATCATTGTGGCTTGTGGCGGCAAGCCGCTTAACACGTCGTTCATACACAACGCCATCAAGTGCGCCTGGGTCGAATGGCCGCTCGGGAACGATGCGTGGCCCGGTATCTCGATTGGCGGCAGCAGCGCCGGGCACAGCTGCGAGGGGCGCGGCCGGCTGTAGAGATTTTTGAAGTACATCGCGACAAAGGTGCCGACGAGGCTGGCGATGCTAAGCACTTTCGTGGTCGCCGGATAGGCTCCCGGCCGCGCCGTCATCATGTTCAGGAAGTAGCTGATGAACTCATTGGATTGAGAAAGGATTTCGGCCAAAGCGTCGGCCCGCTCGTTCGCCGCCGCCGTCACCAGACCGGCGATTTCGCACTGCACGACTGCGCTCGCGTCGGGCACAGACCAGTTCCAGCCAACCGGGAGCGGATATGGCACCCAGTTCGGCCAGGGCCATCCGCCGCGAACCACGATACCGGCCGGCGGCTGGGTCGGGTTTATGTTGAGCCAGCCGGTCCCGGCGAAGTCGTTTAGAGCAAGCCAGGAATACCAGTCGGCAGACCAGTTGCGAACGGGAAAGTGAGGGAGGTTGATGGTGGCTAGATGGCCGATCTCCACTGGCGGCACGGGCGCATCGGGACCCGTGTCCGGCTCGGTAACCAGGGGAAGGTTTACCCGGTCGGCGAAAAACCAACCGGCGCTGGCGCTTGTGGTGTTTCCGGAGCCGCCGGCATTGGCGGCGTTTCCATCGTTACCATCGTTGCCATCGTAACTTGCGCTCATGTTCTACCTCCTGCGAATGATGCCGGAGCGGCCCTTCAGCCGCGCCAGCTCTATTCCGGAACCCCAGCCAGGCTTAACCGGTGCGCGAAAAGCTCGCGCACTTCACTCCGCAAAGGGGTTCGCCCTCGGAAGTTGGTCAGCCGGAACGTCGGAGCCAGCTCCAGTAGACGCTGGGCGATCGTGCGAGCCTCGTCCATCTCTCCCAGGGCAACGAGGCTGGCAATCAAGCTGCGGAGATTGGAGGTATTTGCTCCCGCGTGGGCTGCCGACATGCGGCCCCACCCGACAGCGTCCTCATAACGACCGCTGAGATAGTACGCTTGTGAGAGATAATGCTCGAGCCAGAACGCGTCTGGCCCGAGCGGAGACAGGCGCACCCCTCTTTCCGCGCGGATCACGGCGGTCTCATAGTCACCCAGATATCCGCAGGTGAGACTGCTATAGCCCCAAGCCCAGGCACAGCTCGGACCAACGGTGAGGGCGCGGTTAAAGTAATCTATCGCCGTCGTGTAATCCTTCAGCAAATAAGACTGGACGTGGCCGTAAATCGCGAGCCCGATCGCATCGTTGCGATCTCGATCGATCGCCCGCCGAGCTGCGTCTGCCGCCATCCCTCGGTCCGCCATCTCGTCTTCCGACCATCCCTGGCCGATCCATCGCATGTGCAGAGAGGCCACATGCGAATAGGCCGGCGCATAGTCGGGATCGTGCGCCACCGCTTGTTCCAGCAATCCCCGCGCTCGGGTTATCGACGCCCGATCCATCCGGTAAAATAGGTCGAGCGCTTGCAAGGTGAGGTCGTAGGCGGTCATGCTGGCCGGATGCTTGCGCAGAGCGCGGCTCAACTCGCGTTCGCGCAAATGGGGCGCGATCGCGGTTGCCACCCGGATTGCGATCCGGTCCTGCAAATCGAACAGCTCGGCAAGTTCACCGTCAAAACGGTCTGCCCAGATGACCTGACCCGATTGCGCCTCGGTCAGCTCAACCGCGATTCGCAGCGCTTTGTCCGAGCGCCGGACGCTGCCGTGCAGGACATAGCGCACATCAAGTTCATGGCCGACGCGGCGCAAGTCGAGCGGCGCGCGAGCGAACATTTGTGTCGAGCTGCGGGCGATTACCAACAGGTCTTTCAGTCCGCCGAGCGCCCGGATGATGTCGTCGACCATTCCTTCTGCAAAATATGCGTCGGACTGGTCTTTCTGCAGCGTTCGGAACGGCAAGACCGCTAGCGACGGGCGGTACTCAGCGACTATGCCGGTCTCGCCGAGATCTGGAATTCCGCTTCCGCTCTGCCGAGGCAGGGATGGCAGTACCACCCACCCGGCGCAGGCCGCGGCACGGATGCCGTAAACTCCCACGGGATCCCTGATGTTCTTCAGGCGTTGTTCGCCGAGAAATTCGTAACTTGCGGTGACGGCCCGCCTCACTTGCTCGAAGACAGCGCTCGAAAGGCAAACCCCGCCCGGCTCGGAGATCTGTTCGAGGCGAGCGGCAATGTTGACCGCGGTTCCGCCAGAACGCCCCTTTTGCAACACGATTTCGCCGGAATTGATGCCGATCCGAAACATGATCCGCCGGTCGGCGGGAAGTCTGGCATTCCGTTTGCTGCTCTCCGCTTGCACGCGCAGGCTACATTTCAGGGCCTCGACCGCACTCGGGAACTCGGCCATCAGACCGTCACCGGCAAAACTGAACACGCGACCGTAAGATCGTTCGATTTCGCGACGAAAACGCTCAAGTTCGGCGCCCACGCGATCGTGAGTTTCCTCCTCGCTGCGCTCCATCAATGCGCTATAGCCCATGATGTCCGCGCCCAGGATCGCGGCCAAGCGGCGTTCTAGTCTGCGGCGACCAGAGCCGACACCCGACGCTGCTGAGTTGTAATCGCGTAGCATCACGGCTAAAGGAGCATGCGGGCGCCACAGCGGGTAGCGCCCGTAGGTTCTCTGGGAGAACCCCGGGCGACAATGCCCTCTGGCAAGGTAGACAATCGATAGCATGAGTGGCAATGGGGAAGGAGGGCAATTCGCGTCCGCCGTTCGGCCACGTTTTCGATAGTATCGGATAGTGTCGAGTTAACTGAGTGTGAAAGAGTTCACACTTCTTTAGCAAATCGGCTCGACGCGCGACCTTCTGATGCGAGAAGAACCAAAGGGGGCGGATGTCAGGCCGGGGTTGACGATCAAGGCGAGGCGGTCGCGACGAACCCAACCGGGCACCCGGTGCCGGCGAACGACACCGACGCCGACATCCCCGTCGCGCTCGACACGATCCACCACGCCGCGCCGTACTTTGTCGAGATTTCGGTGCTACTGCCGGACGTTCGGTTCTGAGGCGCGCCGCGGCTCAATAGGGCGTCCCCCGCTCCCGCCTTTGGCGGAGCGCCTTGGCGTACCATTTCGAGTTCGTCGAGAAATCGCCCGATGCGCTGCTCGAAGACGGGCTGCTTTGCGGCGCCGCGATCGTCAAATGCGTCCTGAACATGAGGGATCGGGAAAATCGACGGGATGCTTGGCATCCCAAGCTCGCCCAAGGTCATGCGCAACTGCATCGCCGCGCGCACACCGCCAAAGGCGCCGGCGGAATAGCAAACGATCGCCGACGGCCGGAAAAAATACTCTTCGAGAAAATGGTCGAGCAAGTTTTTCAAGGCCGGCGGGATACCATTGTTGTACTCGCCGCTGACAATGACAAAAGCGTCCGCTCTGCGGTAGGTCTCGGCCAGCGCTTCAAGGATCGCCGGCGCCTCGCCTTTTGGGTATTCCTTGTACATGCGGTCGAGAAGCGGCAGCGGGCGCTCGAGCGGATCGACCAGGGTAGTGGTGTGGCCGCGCCGGGCGAGCTGTTCGACGACGAACCGCGCGGCCTTGATCCCTTGCCGGGTTTGCCGAACCGAGCCGTCAAGGATGACGCATCGCAGCGACATCGCGTGTGCTCCTCAAGCCGACCGGAGCCGGGCGGAAGCCGCGCCGTGGAAGCTCATCGGCCGAGGAGGCTGCGCGCAGGAACTCAGACGACGGCGAGCGCCCGATGGGGCGGGGGCGGGAGCTCGACCCGGACCGGGTCGCCGGCGCGAACCTCACCGGCGGTCAACACGACGGCCATGACCCCGGCCTTACGCACGAGGTCGCCCCCGGCGTCGCGGCCGAGGGTCGCCGCCATCAGCCCCTTTCGGATTTTGTCGAGCTGGGCGCAGGGATTGCGCAGCCCGGTCACCTCGACGACCGCATCTCGACCCAGGTAAAGCCGCGTCCCGGCCGCGAGGCCGAGCAGGTCGACGTCCGATGTCGTGATGTTCTCGCCCATCTGCCCCGGCCGGATATCGAAACCCGCCGCGCGCAATTCGTCGTGCAGCTCGGCATGGATCAGATGCACCTGACGCAGATTGGGCTGGGTCGGGTCGCGAGCCACGCGCGAGCGGTGTTTGACCGTCGTACCCTGATGGGCGTCGCCCTCAACCCCGAGCCCTGCCACAAGGCGAATGCTGGCTTCGTTCGGCTTCACTAAAGTATGCCGCGCGCTGCGGCTCACCGCGATGACTAGCCCGGTCATGCTGTATCCTCCGCTGCCTGCGTCGCCGCCTTCGCGGCATCGGCGAGCAGCCTCAGCGCCGCGTTCAATGCCGCGTCGCGCACCGCGTCGCGGTTGCCGGGAAAGACGCGCCGCTCGGTCCGGCATGGGCCGTCGCGCCGGGCAAGTCCGAAAACCACGAGGCCGACCGGCTTCTCCGCGCTGCCGCCGCCGGGGCCGGCAACGCCGATGACCGAGACGGCGAGATCGACCGGGGCGCGCGCGATCAAACCCCGCGCCATCGCCTCCGCGGTCTCGGCGCTGACCGCACCATGCGCGGCGATGGTGCCGGGTGGCACCCCGAGCAACTCCGATTTCGCCTCGTTCGAGTAGGCCACAAACCCGCGCTCGACGACATCGGACGAGCCGGCGATCGCGGTCAGCGCTGCGGCAACGAGCCCACCGGTGCACGACTCCGCGGTCGCGACACGCCAGCCGTGCTTGCGGCAAGTATCGAGCACCCTCTCCGCTAAACCCAATGTTTCAGACGCAAACACCAAGCACTCCGCCGATCGCCGCAACTGCCCCGAGGGCAAGCAGAGCGTAGCCGGCCGCGGCAACGTCGTCGAGCATGATGCCGAGGCCCCCTTTGACGTGGCGGTCGACCCAGCGCACCGGCCACGGCTTCCAGATGTCGAACAGGCGGAACAATAAAAAGGCGAGCGCCCAGGCGAGTGGCTGCAGCGGAGCGGCAATCAGCACCAGCCACTGCGCAGCGACCTCGTCGACGACGATCGCAGCGGGATCGACCTCGCCGCTCGCCTTGGCGAATGCACCGGCCGCCCAACAACCGCCGACGAAAGCGATCAGAGCGCCGAGCGCAAGGCCCAGCACGCCCCATAAGTCATGAATAACCCAGGCAAAAGGGAGTGCTGCGAGCGAGCCCCAGGTTCCGGGCGCGACCGGGATCAGCCCGACGCCAAACCAAGTGGCGAGCACGGTTGCGGGGTGCCATGGCGGCAGGCCGAGGCGGACTCGCGGCGCGATCGCGGGTGTCAGCTTTGCTTATCGTCATGACCGAGCTCGGTCCGGTTATCCACGGGTCGGCGTCGAAGCCGCTCGTGAATTGCCGGATCAAGTCCGGCCATGACGAAGATCGTTGGGCCAAAGAGCATCTGTCACAGCGGTAGGCGCAGGGTGGCGACGGCTTGCGCGGCCATGCCCTCGCCGCGGCCGGTAAAGCCGAGCCGGTCGGTCGTCGTCGCCTTGACGCTGACGCGGTCGGCCGCGATGCCAAGGATCGCGGCAACCCGCTCGACCATCGCGGCGCGATGCGGGCCGATCTTGGGCCGCTCGCAGATAATCGTAACATCGACCGCGGCGATGACGCCGCCGCGCGCCCGGGCGAGGTCGGCGGCGTGGCGCAGGAACTGCTCGGAGGCCGCACCGCGCCATTGGGGATCGCTCGGCGGGAAATGCAGTCCGATGTCGCCCGCGCCGATCGCGCCGAGCACGGCGTCGGTCAGCGCGTGCAAACCGACATCGGCGTCGGAGTGCCCGACAAGACCGGCGCCATGCGGAATTTCGACACCGCAAACGACAACCTTGTCGCCGGGCCCAAAGGCGTGAACGTCGAACCCCTGACCGACGCGTATGTCGCCGAGGCGGAAGGCAAGCTGACGCTCGGCCGCAACCAGGTCCTCGGCGGTCGTCACCTTCAGGTTGTTTTCGGCCCCCGCTACCAGCCGCGGCGTCAGCCCCGCTGCTTCGGCGACCGCCGAATCGTCGGTCAGATCTCGGCCAGCCGCGCCGCGGTGCGCGGCGAGGATCGCGTCGAAATGAAAACCTTGCGGCGTCTGGGCGCGCCACAAACGGGAGCGGTCGACGGTCGCACGGATCACATCGTCTTCGGCTGATTTGATCGTGTCGCGCAACGGCAGGCACGGGATCGCCGCGGCGGCCACATCGAGCCCGTCGATCACGCGATCGATCAACGCAGCCTCCGGAAACGGCCGCGCCCCGTCATGGATCAGCACGCGCTCCGGCCGGTGTGTGGCCAGCGCCTCGAGCCCAAGCCGGACCGAATCCTGTCGCGTGGCGCCGCCGGAAATTGGCGGCAGCACCGCCAAGCCGGAGACGGCGCGCTCGAAAAGGGTGCGGTCCTCCGGTCGGATTGCCACCTGAACGGCGGCAATGCGCGGATGAGTTGCAAATGCCGTGATTGCGTGATGCAACACCGGGCGCCCGCCAAGCGGCAGGTACTGCTTTGGCTGGTCGCCGCCAAAGCGGCTGCCGCGCCCGCCCGCGACTACAAGTGCATAGACCCGCTCCATGCATTCCAGCCTAGCCAACGAACTTTGCCTTTGCCACCGCTTAGCTATTGGGGAGATGGTAGAGGTTGATGTTGCAGTGCAAAAAGAAAACGGCTAACATCTGCTTAATCATTAGGCAATTGTCACATATGACTTAAAAATGGGCATACGCATCGGTTCTGTAACAATCGAGGACCCGGTGATCCTCGCGCCGATGTCCGGCGTGAGCGACCTGCCGTTTCGGCGATTGGTCAAGCGTCAGGGCGCCGGGCTTGTCGTCTCCGAGATGATCGCCAGCGAGGCGATGGTCCGCGAGACCCGGCAGTCGATGACCATGGCGAGGACCGCCTTCGACGAGCAGCCAATGGCGGTCCAGCTCGCGGGCTGCGAGCCGCGGGTAATGGCCGAGGCCGCGAAGCTCAACGCCGACCGCGGGGCGCAGATCATCGACATCAATTTCGGCTGTCCGGTCAAGAAGATCGTCAACGGCCATGCCGGCTCGGCGCTGATGCGAGATGAGATGCATGCCGCGCGAATCCTCGAAGCTACGGTCAAGGCCGTCGATTTGCCGGTCACCCTAAAGATGCGCACCGGGTGGGACGACACGAGCCGCAACGCGCCGCGGCTCGCCCGAATTGCGCAAGCTTGCGGCATTCGCATGATAACCGTGCACGGCCGCACCCGCTGCCAGTTTTTTGCCGGGTCGGCCGATTGGGGGTTTGTGCGTGAAGTTAAGGAGAATGTAACCATACCGGTCGTCGTCAACGGCGACATCGGGACAGTCGAGGACGCCGACCGGGCGCTCGCTCTGTCGGGCGCCGACGGCGTCATGATCGGCCGCGGGTGCTACGGCCGGCCGTGGTTCGTGCATCAGGCGATCGACTGGCTGTCGTCGCGCACCCGCACCGCCGACCCGCCGCTCGACCGGCAGCTGGCGATCGTCGAGCGTCATTACGAAGACATGCTGTCGCATTACGGCACCGATGTTGGGGTGCGCATCGCGCGCAAGCACGTCGCCTGGTATTCCAAGGGCTTGCCGGGATCGGCGGAGTTTCGCGCTGCGGTCAACCAAACCGTCGAGCCGGCCCGCGTTCGGGCATTGATCCGCGGTTTCTACGAGCCGCTGGTGGAGCGCCTGCCGGCATGATCCGGCCGCCGTTCCGCCGCCGCGCCGGCTCGCGCGCGCCCTCGCAGGCCCCGCCCGACGCGAGCGCGGTGCTTTCGGCGCTCGCCGATCCGGTCGTTGTCGTCGACCGCAACGGCGAGATCCGCCTGGTCAACCCGGCCGCCGAGCAATTCTTTGGCGCCGGCGCCGCGGCGCTGCGCGGCACCCCGCTCGCCGATCTGGTGGCGCCGCACAGCGCGCTCTTGTCGCTGATCGACACGGTCTGGCGCGTCGGCAACACAATCTCGGAATACGACATACCGTTGGAAGGCCCGCGATTCGGCGGACGAACGGTGACGATCCAGGGCGCCCTCGCCGGCGAGGCGGCCGACCTTCTGGTGCTGACCTTGCACGAGCGCTCGATGGTCGACAAGCTCGATCGCCAGCTGACCCACCGCAGTGCCGCCCGCTCGATAACTGCGATGGCGGCAATGCTGGCGCACGAGGTCAAGAACCCGCTTTCCGGGATCCGCGGGGCGGCACAGCTGTTGGAGCAGGACGCGGACGAGGCCGGGCGCGAGCTCACCCGGCTGATCTGCGACGAGACCGACCGCATCGTCGCCCTGGTCGACCGGATGGAGGCGTTTTCCGATCATCGCCCGATCGAGCGCGAGGCGGTCAACATCCACGAGGTGTTGGAGCGGGTGCGCAAGCTGGCGCAGTCGGGGTTTGCGCGCCACGCCCGCTTTGTCGAGGAATACGACCCCTCCCTGCCGCCGGCGCACGGCAATCGCGACCTCCTGGTCCAGGTGTTTCTCAACATCGTCAAAAATGCCGCCGAGGCGGTGTCCGGCGCCGAGGGGGAGATTGTGCTGACGACCGGCTACCGGCACGGCCTGCGCTTGGCCGGCCCGGGCGGTGAGGGGCGGCGACACCTGCCGCTGATGGTCGCGGTCGCCGACAACGGCGCCGGCATTCCAGAGGATATGCGGCCCTATCTGTTCGACCCGTTTGTCACGTCGAAGCGAAACGGAACTGGCCTTGGTCTTGCATTAGTCGCCAAGGTGATCGGCGACCACGGCGGCGTCATCGAGTTTGACAGCCAGCCCCGTCGAACCGTGTTCCGGGTGTTTTTGCCGGTGGTCGGGCAGGACAGTATCGGGTGATGACTTCGACGATCCTGGTGGCCGACGACGATCGCGCGATCCGAATGGTGCTCAATCAGGCGCTCATTCGGCTCGGGCATGACGTGCGGATGACCGGCAACGCCGCGACCTTGTGGCGATGGGTCGCCGACGGCGAGGGCGACCTCGTGATCACCGACGTGATCATGCCGGACGAGAACGGGCTCGACCTGATCCCCCGCATCAAGCGCATCCGACCCGATCTGCGCATTATCGTCATGAGCGCGCAGAACACTCTGTTGACCGCGGTCAAGGCGACCGAGCGCGGCGCCTTCGAGTACCTGCCGAAGCCCTTCGACCTGCGCGAGCTGGTCAGCGTGGTCGAGCGCGCGCTGACCGCCCCGCACGACGGCCCCGCCGCCGACGGCGAGGACGACCCCGAAGAGCAGCTGCCGCTGATCGGGCGCTCGCCGGCGATGCAGGAAATCTACCGCGTGATCGCCCGGCTGATGGGCACCGATTTGACGGTGACCATCATGGGCGAAAGCGGCACCGGCAAGGAGCTGGTGGCCCGCGCGCTGCATAATTACGGCAAGCGCCGCAACGGCCCCTTTGTCCCGATCAACATGGCCGCGATCCCGCGCGAGCTGATCGAGAGCGAGCTGTTCGGCCACGAGAAGGGCGCTTTCACCGGCGCCACCGCGCGCAGCATGGGCCGCTTTGAGCAGGCGCAGGGCGGGACCCTGTTTCTCGACGAGATCGGCGACATGCCGCTCGAGGCGCAGACTCGGTTGCTGCGCGTGCTGCAGGAGGGGGAATTCACCGCGGTCGGCGGCCGGGTGCCGATCCGCGCCGATGTCCGCGTCATCGCGGCGACCCATCACGACCTGCGCCAGCTGATTCGGCAGGGGCTATTTCGCGAGGATTTGTTCTATCGGCTGAACGTCGCGCCGATCCGGCTGCCGCCGCTGCGCGAACGGGCCGCCGACATACCGTCGCTGGTGCGGCACTTCTCGGCGCTGGCAGTGCGCGAGGGCCTGCCGCCCAGGCGGCTCGACGAAGAGGCGATGGAGCGGCTGCGCACCTATCGCTGGCCGGGTAACGTGCGCGAGCTGGAAAATCTGATTCGTCGACTGGCGGCGCTCTATTCCCAGGAAGTCATCGCGGCCTCGGTTATCGATGCCGAGCTCGGCGAGGCCTCAGGTGCTGCCGAAACGGTCGAGACGCCGGCGGGCGAGGGGCTGGCGGGTGCTGTCGAACGCCACATCAGGGGCTATTTTGCCGCTCATAAGGGCGGTCTTCCGGCCGCTGGCCTGTACGACCGGGTCCTGCGCGAGGTCGAGCGCCCGCTGATCGTGCTGACCCTCGGCGCCACTCGCGGCAACCAGATCAGGGCGGCGCATTTGCTTGGCCTCAACCGCAACACGCTGCGCAAGAAAATCCGCGAGTTGGACATCCCGGTGGTGCGCGGGCTAAAATAACCGTAGGGCGTTGCCGACTTGCCGAGCTGTGCCGAGGGCTCCGGCGGATCGCTTGAAGCACCCGGCCGGCATACGCGGCACCAGTCGTCGTCGGGGGAGGGTGCGACGCTCTGCGTTAGGGGTTGGGCATGAGGGTGATGCGGCGGGTTCGGATGTGGGCCGGCCGTATCGGTCTGAGGCACAAGCTGGCGATCGCGTTGGCGGTCGCCGCGTTGGCCTCCGGGGCGGCGACGTATCTGGCGCTGACCGGCGCGCCGCCGTTCGGCACCCAGCCCAACGCCGTCCTCACCCTGCTAAACCTCGACCTCGTGCTGTTGCTGGCGCTCGGAGCGCTGATCGCCAAGCGCTTGTTGCAGGTTTGGGCCGAGCGGCGGCGCGGGCTTGCCGGCTCACGGCTGCAGATCAGACTCGTCGTGCTGTTCAGCCTAATCGCGGTGACGCCGACCGTGATCGTCGCGATCTTCTCGTACCTGTTCTTCAGCTACGGCGTCGAATCGTGGTTCAGCGACAAGGTCCGCACTGCGATTTCGAACTCGCTTGCGGTCGCCGAAGCCTATCTGCACGAGCATCAGCAGGCGATCCGCGCCGACGCGCTGGCGATGGCGAACGACCTCAATCGCGACGCCGTCCAGCTCGAGCTCGACCCGCAGCGGCTCGAGCAGGTGGTGTCGGCGCAAGCCGCTCTGCGCGGGCTGACCGAGGCCATGGTATTCGACCGCACCGGCCACGTGCTGGCGCGCTCGAGCCTGTCCTTCACACTTGGCTTCCAGCCCATCCCGGACGGAGCGATGCGCGTCGCCGACGAGGGCGACGTCGCGATCATGACCAACGACAGCGACGACCGGGTGCGCGCGCTCGTCCGCCTCGACCAGTTTGGCCCGGTGTATCTCTACGTCGGCCGGTATATCGAGCCCAGAGTGCTCAACTATATGGAGGAAACCCAGCGCGCGGTCGCCCAGTACCAGCGCACCGAAAATCAGAGGTCCGGGTTTCAGGTCACGTTCGCGCTGATTTTTCTGATGGTGGCGATGCTTTTCCTGGTCGCGGCGGTGGCGATCGGAATCCATTTTGCCACCCAGCTCGCGGTGCCGATCAGCCGCCTCGCCACGGCGGCGGAGCAGGTGCGCGCCGGCGATCTCGCGACCCGTGTGCCCGAGGGGGAGCGGGACGACGAGCTGGCCTCGCTGAGCCGCGCCTTCAACCGCATGACCAACCAGATCGAAAGCCAGCAGCGCGAGCTGCGCGAGGCGAACCGGCAGCTCGACGAGCGCCGGCGGTTCACCGAAACCGTGCTGACTGGGGTCTCGGCGGGGGTCATCGGGCTCGACCGGGCCGGCCGCGTCAATCTGCCCAACCGCTCCGCCTCGGCGCTCCTCGGCGTCGACCTCGAGCAGTCGATCGGACAGGATCTGGCCGAGGTCGCACCGGAAATGGTCGAGCTCCTCGACCTGGCCGAGCGCCGCCCCAACCGGCTCGCGCAATCCGAGGTTCAGCTTTTCAGCCGCAACAGCACCCGCACCTTGCTCGTGCGTATCGCCGCGGAACACGACGACGCTGTCATCAGTGGCTTTGTCGTGACCTTTGATGACATCACGGAGCTGCTCTCGGCGCAGCGCAAGGCCGCCTGGGCCGACATCGCCCGCCGCATCGCCCACGAAATCAAGAACCCGCTCACCCCAATCCAGCTTGCGGCGGAACGGTTGCGCCGCCGCTATCTGAAGGAAATCGGCAGCGACCGCGAGACCTTCACGACCTGTACCGACACGATAATCCGCCATGTCGGCGACATCGGCCGCATGGTCGACGAATTCTCCGCCTTCGCGCGAATGCCGACGCCGGTGCTGAAGCCGGAGAACCTGGTCGAGATCGTGCATCGCGCCGTGTTTTTGCAGCGCGCGGCCGACCGCAAGATCGGGTTTGAGACAACTTTTCCCGATCATCCGGTTATTGTCAGCTGCGACGGCCGGCTTGTCGGCCAGGCTGTCTTCAATATCGTCAAGAACGCGATCGAAGCGATCGAGGCGCAAACCCCGGACGAGAGAGCAGGCGAGGCCGGGCGCGTCCGGGTGTCGGTCACGGTGGCGGCGGGGCAAGCGACGGTGATCGTCGAGGACAACGGCAAGGGCCTGCCGCGGCAAAACCGCGAGCGGCTGACCGAGCCTTACGTGACCACCCGCGCCAAGGGGACCGGCTTGGGCCTCGCGATCGTCAAAAAGATCATGGAAGATCACGGGGGAGAGCTCATGCTGGAAGACGGCGAGGCGCGCGGCGCGAGGGTCAGGCTGGTCTTTGCCGTCGAGACCCGGGTGGGTAAGCGCGGCGACGATGCCGGTCCGCCGATGGTGTTGAGCGAAGTCGGCCATGGCGCATGACATTCTGATCGTCGACGACGAAGCCGACATCCGCATGCTGATTGCGGGTGTGCTGAAGGACGAAGGCTATTCGACGCGCGAGGCGGCCGACAGTGCCGAGGCGCTGGCGGTTATCCATTCGCGGCAGCCCACCCTCGTGATTCTCGACATCTGGCTGCAGGGCGGCGATCTCGACGGGATTGAAATCCTCAGGCTGCTGCGCGCCGAGATGCCCTCGGTACCGGTGGTCATGATCAGCGGTCACGGCACGATCGAAACCGCGGTCGAGGCGATCAAAATCGGTGCCTACGACTTTATCGAGAAGCCGTTCAAATCGGACCGGCTGCTGCTGGTCGTCGATCGGGCGATCGAGGCCGCCCAGCTTCGTCTCGAAAACGAAGAGCTCAAGCTGCGCGCCGGCGGCGATATCGACCTGGTCGGGATCTCGCCGCCCGCCAACCAGCTGCGCCAGCAGATCGACAAGGCGGCGCCGACCGGCAGCCGTGTGCTGGTGACGGGACCGCCCGGCGCCGGCAAAGAGGTCGTTGGCCGTCTCTTGCACCTGCGGTCGCGGCGCGCGAAGGGGCCATTCGTCCCGGTCAACTGCGCGACGATGCGGCCGGAGCGGCTTGAAATCGAGCTGTTCGGCACGGAGTACAGCATCGATAGCGCGCCGCGCAAAATCGGCACGTTTGAGCGCGCGCACGGCGGCACCTTGTTTCTCGACGAGGTCGCCGACATGCCGCTCGAGACCCAGGGCAAGATCGTGCGCGCCTTGCAGGAGCAGACCTTTGAGCGTATCGGCGGGTCGAGCCGGGTGGAGGTGGACGTCCGGGTCGTCGCCTCCTCGAACCGCGATCTCGCCGGTGAAATCAGCGCCGGACGGTTTCGCGAGGATCTGTTCTACCGGCTGAACGTGGTGCCGATAAAGGTGCCGCCGCTGCGCGAGCGATGCGAGGACATCCCGCTGATGGCGCGGCACTTTATGACGCGCTCGTCCGAAGCGGCGCGGCTCGCTCCGCGCGAGATCGGCGAGGACGCCATGGCGGCGTTGCAGGCCTATACCTGGCCGGGCAACGTGCGCCAGTTGCGCAACGTCGTCGATTGGCTGTTGATTATGGCGCCCGGGGAGGCGCGCGAGCCGATCCGCGCCGACATGCTGCCGAACGAAATCACGGCGATCGCGCCGACCGTGGTTAAATGGGACAAGGGCAGCGAAATCATGACCTTGCCCCTGCGCGAGGCGCGCGAAGTGTTCGAGCGCGAATATCTGCTGGCCCAGGTCACCCGGTTTGGTGGCAACATCTCGCGCACTGCGGCCTTTGTCGGGATGGAGCGCTCGGCTCTGCACCGCAAATTGAAGTCGCTCGGCGTTTTCGGCAACGACCGCCCGCTGAAGGTCGGAACGTGACCTGATGTCGCGCATCGCCTACGTCGACGGCCAGTACCTGCCGCACCGTTCCGCGGGGGTGCATATCGAGGACCGCGGCTATCAGTTCGCTGACGGGGTCTACGAAGTGCTAGCAGTCGTCGGCGGGCATTTGGTCGACGAGGCGCCGCATCTGACGCGGCTTGCCCGCTCGCTGGGCGAGTTGCAGATCGCCGCACCAATGACGGAGGCAGCGCTCAAAATCGTCATGCGCCAGGTCGTCCGCCGCAACGGTGTGGTTGACGGCATCGTTTACCTCCAGGTCACCCGCGGCGCGGCGCCGCGCGACCACGCTTTTCCGAAAGCAGCAAAGCCGGTCCTCGTCGTCACCTCGCGGCGCCGGCGGCAGCCCGACCCGCAGCTCGCCCAAAACGGCATCGCGGTGATTACAATCCCGGATATCCGCTGGCGGCGCTGTGACATCAAATCGGTGGCGCTGGTCGCGAATGTCTTGGGCAAGCAGCGCGCCCGCGAGGCCGGCGCCTACGAGGCTTGGCTGATCGATCGCGACGGGTTCGTCACCGAAGGCACATCGACCAACGCCTGGATAGTGACCGCGGATAATTCGGTCGTCACTCGCCAGGCCGACAGCGCGATCCTCAACGGCGTCACCCGGCTTGCACTCTTCGACATCATCGGACGCGAGAGCCACCGCGTCGTCGAGCGGCCGTTTACCGGCGCCGAGGCAAAGGCGGCGCGCGAGGCTTTTTTGACCAGCACAACCGCCGAACTGCTGCCGGTCGTCAGCATCGACGGCGCCAAGGTCGGCGATGGCGTGCCCGGCCCACTCAGCCGCCGGTTGCGCGAGTTCTACCTTCAGCATACCGCGGCGGCATGAGCGCGATTGGCGAGCCCGGCCTTGCGCGACCGCGCGCGATCCTGTTCGACTGGGACAACACGCTGGTTGACAGCTGGGCGGTGATCCACGAGGCGCTGAACCATGTCATGGCGGCTATGGACAAGCCGCTATGGTCGATCCTCGAAACGCGCGCGCGCGTGCGGCTCAGCTTGCGCGAGAGCTTTCCGCTGCATTTCGGTGAACGTTGGGAGGAGGCGAGGGGGATCTATCTCGACCGCTTTCGCGCGATCCACCTCGACCGGCTCACGGCGCTGCCGGGCTGCGCCGACCTGGTCGGGGCGCTTGCCGAGGAGAGGATTTTTCTCGGCGTCGTCAGCAACAAGACCGGCGCGCTGTTGCGCCTCGAAGCCGAGCAGCTTGGCTGGTCTCGCCATTTTGGTCGGCTGGTGGGAGCCGGCGACGCCGCCGCCGACAAGCCGCATCCCGCACCGGTCGGGCTCGCGCTCGAGCCGAGCGGTGTCGCGGCGGGGGAGGGGGTTTGGTTTGTCGGCGACACCGATGTCGACATGATCTGCGCCGCCAACGCCGGCTGCGTCCCGGTGTTGCTGGGCGGCGAGCTTAGCAGCGATGACGCGCAGCGATGCGCGCCGCGCCTCCGGTTTTCCGAGCCTGCGGCATTGCTCCGGTTTGTGCGGGACTTGTGATTCAGCGTGGCGGGCCTATCTTGGTTTCGGCAAGTCGGCGGGGCACACCCGCCCACGGCCGATCGGGCTCGAGCTGTTCCGGCTCGGCTCCAAAAAGTGAATGGGGGAACCCATGTCTGCGGAGAAGTCACAAAACGTCCAAGATGTCTTTTTGAACCACGTACGAAAGAACAAAACTCCGGTTACCGTGTTTCTCGTCAATGGCGTCAAGCTACAGGGGATCATCACCTGGTTCGATAATTTCTGCGTGCTGCTGCGGCGCGACGCGCATTCGCAGCTGGTCTACAAGCACGCGATTTCCACGGTGATGCCGGCGCAGCCGATCCAGCTGTTCGAGCCGGGCAGGGAGAGCGACGAACTCTGAGCCGAGAACCGAGCACATTTGCCGCCGCGAACGGCACCGTAACGGGCCGCGCGCTGGTGTTGCATCCGGCGCCAAAATCGGCGCCCGGCCCGAGGAATGGCGAGGCTGCGGCCCGTCCGGCCGAAGCGCGTCTTGAGGAAGCGGTGGGGCTTGCACGCGCCATCCGCCTTGATGTCGTGCGCGCCGAGGTCACCCGTCTCGCACGCCCACGCCCGGCGACCCTGTTCGGCACCGGCACCGTCGAGCATCTGCGCGAACAAATTAGCGACGACGCGATCGGCCTCGTCGTCGTCGACGGCGTGCTGTCCCCGGTCCAGCAGCGCAACCTCGAACGGAGCTGGCACGCCAAGGTCATCGACCGCACCGGCCTGATCCTCGAGATCTTTGGCGAGCGGGCGCGCACTCACGAGGGCCGCCTTCAGGTCGAGCTGGCGGCACTGTCATACCAGCGTTCGCGGCTGGTGCGGTCGTGGACCCACCTCGAACGCCAGCGTGGCGGCTTCGGCTTTTTGGGCGGCCCCGGCGAGAGCCAGCTCGAAATCGATCGCCGGCTGATCGGCGAGCGCATCGCCCGGCTGCGCCGCGAGCTCGACGGCATCAAGCGCACCCGCTCCCTTCACCGCGAGGCGAGGCGGCGCGTCCCTTATCCGGTGGTGGCGCTCGTCGGCTATACCAATGCCGGCAAGTCGACCTTGTTCAACCGGCTGACCCGGTCGGCCGTGACCGCGGGCGACATGCTGTTCGCAACCCTCGACCCGACGATGCGTCGCCTCGACCTGCCGTCCGGCCGCGCCGTTATCCTGTCCGACACGGTCGGATTTATCTCCGAATTGCCGACCCACCTCGTCGCCGCGTTTCGCGCGACGCTCGAGGAAGTCACCGAGGCCGACATCATCCTACATGTCCGCGACGCCCATCACCCCGAGAACGAAGCCCAGCGCGCCGACGTGCTGTCGGTTCTGGCTGATCTCGGGCTCGCCGACCTGGCGCTCGATGAGGCGTCGGAGGGCGGGCTGATCGAGGTGATGAACAAAATCGACCTGCTGGACCCTGCCGCGCGCGCCAGCCTCGTCAATCACGCAGCGCGGAATTCGCAGAGCGTGGCACTCTCGGCGGCAACCGGTGAGGGCTGCGAGGCATTGCTCGAATTGCTCGACCGGCGGCTCGACACGGCCATCCGCCCGGTGCGCCTCGACATCCCGCTTGCTGACGGCAAAACGCTCGCCTGGGTGTACCGACACGGCGAGGTCCTCGGCCGCCGCGACGACAACGACGCCGCGCATCTTTCGGTGCGTCTTTCCGAAGCCGACATCGCCCGCCTGCGCCACCAGCAGCGGCTGCATTAGCGCGTTTTCGACCGAGTCGACGCACTCGGCGGGCATCACCCGCACCCCGCCCCCCAACGAGGGGGCGGGAGCACAAATCGGAGTGCTGATCGAGGCACTACCCCTTGGATTGCGGAGGGTTTGGGAGGGGGTGAGCACCGCGATGCAATTTGGTTGGAAATCGCTCTGACGACCCGTTTCAGAGGGTACGGATATGCGTATGCCCGTCGCGCCGATCCGGAACAAAGCCGAGTGCTTCCCAGAATGCTTCACTGCCGGTGGCGGCATTGGCGGTTATCGTTTTTCCGGTGTGAGGTTCTAGCAGGGCGGCTGCGAGCTTGCGGGCGACGCCGTTGCGACGAAGCGGAATCCGCACGTAAAACCGGCGCATGCGCAGCGCACCGGGGATTGCGGGTTCAAGCGTAATCCCACCTATGCCGGCCAAGGTGCCATTCGCATAAACCGCGACCAGCGCCTCGCCGTGACGGTCGAACCGCTGGACGCTGGAGGCCCACTCCGTGGCCAGGGTGTCGAGCATGCGATAGCCTTCACGCCGAGCTTCTCGCCGCATAGCGTCGAACCCGGTGGGCAACGCGTCGGTCACCGAATGGACTTGCAACCAGGGCTCGCCGCGCTTGACTTCCTGCCACAGTGCTTCGAGCGCGTCGAGATCGGGACCGATGCCGCGCTCGGCTGCGCGCGCCTCGAGGGCACGAAAGCGGCGCTCGAATTTCTTGGTGGCGCGGCGCAAGGCGGCTTCCGGGTCCATGTCGAGCTTGCGCGCGAGATTGGCGGCGGCGAACAGGATGTCGCCCATCTCGTCGTCGATTTTCCCTGGATCGGGTGGCTCGACGTCCAGCTCGGCTTCGAGCTCGGCGATCTCCTCGGCGATTTTGGCGATGACCGGGCCGGCTTCCGGCCAGTCGAAACCGATCCGCGCGGCGCGCGCCTGGATCTTGGCGGCGCGGAGCAGGGCAGGGAGGGCTAGCGCCACCCCGTCGAGCACGCTCTCCGCGGCCCCGGCCGCCGCCGCGCGGGCATGCCGTTCCGCGGCCTTGTGCTCCTCCCACGCCGCGGTCTGCGCCGCCGCCGAAGAAATCTCCGCGTCGCCAAAGACATGCGGATGGCGCCGTACCATCTTGTCGGCGATTGTCGCGGCAACGTCGGCGAAATCGAACAGCCCGGCCTCCTCGGCCATTCGGGCGTGAAACACCACCTGAAACAGCAGGTCGCCGAGCTCGTCCTTCAGCGCCGCCATGTCGCCGCGCGCGACCGCGTCCGCCACTTCATACGCTTCCTCGATCGTATAGGGCGCGATCGTCGCGAAATCCTGCTCACGGTCCCACGGGCACCCGCGCTTTGGGTCGCGCAGCCGCGTCATTATCGCGAGCAACCGGTCGATGGCGTTGCCGTCGCGCGATCCGTGCTCGCCTTGCATCAACGGGCGCCGCATTGCTCCGCCCACGCGCGGATCGAGCGGCGGTAGCCTTCCGGCATCGGCAAGCCGCCCAGCTCATCGAGCGCAAACAGTCCGAAACGGCGGTGCTCATTGCTGAGTTGCATTGCGGATCGGTCCGCCCGCACCACGCCATAGGTGACGATCAGCACCTCGCGCTGCGGCAGGACCTCGTAAACCCAGGAGTCGAGGATCGCCACGACGCCCACCACGATTCCAAGCTCCTCGGCGACTTCACGCGCAAGGCACGTCGCCGGGTCTTCGCCGGATTCGAGCCGTCCGCCTGGCAATTCCCATTCGCTCCGCTCGTTTTCGAGCAGCACGACCCGACCGCTCTCGAACAGCACGCCTTTGACCGAAACCGGGAACAATTTGACGGCATTCGAGCGCTCTCCAGCTCCCAGCGGCTTCGACAAAAAAAGCCGCCGATGGCGAGGAGGGTAGTCGAGCGCGCCGTAAACCCGGTAGCCGAAGCGCGGATAGAACTCGGGGCCCTGAAACGAAAACGTGTCGAGCATCGCCGAATGGCACCCGAGTGCCACCGCGCGGCTTTCGGCCAATGCCAACAACTGGCTGCCGATGCCGCGCCGGCGCAGATCGGCATGCACCCACAGCTCGGCGACAAACAGCCAGCCGGCATAGGTCGTCCCCACCAGCCCCGCCATGATCTCACCGTGCTCGTCGCGGACAAAAAAGCCCATTCGCGAAAAGCCCGTCTCGCCAAGAAATTCTCGGTTGTAGCGGTCGAGAGCGATACCGAGCTTCTCCCAGTCCTCGGCCGATGGCCGGTCCTCGATGGTGAGCTGTAAACCTTGAGGCAGATCCACCTGCCACCTCCCGTGACGCGCTTTCGGCCGGGCGAGCGCTTATTGTATCATGCGGCGACCCAAAACACGTCGATGTGGCGATGACACCTGGCGAGCTCGACATCGTGCGCCGGGCCTATGCGATGCAAGTCATGGCGGCTGCCGGCACAGACGATCCGCGCGTCGAGGCGGCGTTCGCTGCGGTCAAGCGCGAAGACTTTCTCGGACCCGGGCCATGGGCGATCCTGCGGCGGCGTATCCCGAACCCCGGCTATGTGACGACACCGAGCGCCGATCCCGTTTACCTCTACATCAACGGCGTCGTCGGCATCCTGCCAGAGCGCAATCTGAACAATGGTGAGCCGTCTCTGCATGCCGCGCTGACCGCCAGCGCAGCCCCGCGGGCGGGCGAGCATCTCGTCCATGTCGGCGCCGGCGTCGGCTATTACACCGCCATTATGGCCGAGCTCGTCGGACCGTCGGGCGCCGTGACCGCGATCGAACTCGACCCGGGCCTCGCCGAACGCGCGGCGGCCAATCTATCGCATCTCTTGCATGTGCGGACCGTGCAGGGCGACGGCACCAAGCTCGCGTTCGACGCCGCCGACGTGATCTATGTAAATGCCGGAGCGACGCATCCCGCACCGTCTTGGCTCGACAGCTTGAAGGACGGCGGCCGGCTGATTCTGCCGCTGACGGCAGCGGGTTTTCCCCACACTCGTCGCGGCGCGGTGTTCCAAATCGAGCGGCGCGGCGGCGACTTCGCGGCGCGTCGGATTTCGGCGGTCGCGATCTTCCCTTGTGAGGGCGGGCGCGACGCGGCGGCGGAACGGGCGCTTTCCGCCGTTTTGGACAATGGCGGCGCCGCGCGCGTAACCCGGCTCTACCGCCGCGACGACCTGCCGGCGGCCGAGTGCTGGCTGCGCGCCCCCGGCTGGTGCCTCGCGTACCGCTAAGGTCGATGTCGGGACGCGGGCAGGCGGATCAGACCGGCGGCAGCCAGTATTTGGTGATCTCGTCGGTATAGGCGCGGTCCGACCAGTCCGGCGCGTCGGCCGACGCGAAGCGCGGGGCGCGCTCGATCCTCGCCCGGTCGACATCGACGACATAGCCTCGCGGCTGGGATCGTGGTTCAGCGATTGCCACGGCACCGGGACGAGGTTTTCGCCAATTCCGAGAAAGCCTCCGAAAGCGGCGATAGCGAACGCGACTTGCCCGGTATATCTGTCGATCATCAAATGATGGATCCGCCGGAGATGGGCTCCGCTTCTGTCGAACACCGCGGTCCCTTCGACCTTTTCCGAAGAGATCAGGCGCCGGGTTTGCTCGGCAGCCAAACCGCTCTCGCCGACATTTGTCGTGTAGTTCATCAGTGCTCTTCCGACGACCATGAGATGCAAGGGAAACAGGCGCCGGGGACGCCGGTTCCGCTTTGCCGCCTGACCGGAAACCTGGCCGGCACGGCTGAACGCTCAGCCGGACTGCCGCTGCGCGCCCGCCGGTGGCCGCCAGGAAATTCAGGCCCGCTCGCCGCCCTGGCCCGAATGGACCAGCAGGTGCGGGCCGAGCTCGGCCAGCGACGGCGCGCCGACAAGGCCGAGGTCGCGGTCAATCTCGTCGCGCAGAATGTCCAACGACCGCTTCGCCCCGTCTCTGCCGGCTGCGGCGACGCCGTAGAGCACCGCGCGCCCGATCAGCACCGCGTCCGCGCCATGGGATATCGCCTTGAGCACGTCGGTGCCCCGTCGGATGCCGCCGTCGACCAGGATTTCGATCCGGCTGCCGACGGCCTGACGGGCGGCTTGAAGGATGTCGAGCGGCGACACGGCCCAGTCGAGCTGGCGGCCGCCATGGTTCGACAACGCGACGGCGTCGGCGCCGATGTCCGCCGCGCGCACGACGTCGCCGACGTTCAGCAACCCCTTAATCACGAGCTTGCCCGCCCATCGGTCGCGGATGCGGGCGACCGTGTCCCAGCACAATCCGCGATCCATCTGGGAGCGAATCCAAAAGGCGCTGTCGAAAAACCCGCGGCGGTCCCGCGGCACAAAGTCGACGACATTCTCGAACCGAGGCATGCCGTGCGCCAGCCCCGACATCAGCCAGCGCGGATGTCGCAGCGCGTCGAGCTTGGCGCTCCACGAGAGGTCCTTGGAGTCCGCGCGGTCGCGCTTTTCCCATTCGCGATTGCCGTAGAGTTGCGCGTCGACGGTCACGACGAGCGCCTCGCAGCCGTGATCGCGGGCGCGCTCTATCAACGTTTCCTGCACTGCGGGCGGGCCAAAGACATAGAGCTGCCACCAATGGCGCAGCCGCGGCACGCGCGCGACCTCGGCCATCGCATCGTTGGACATCGTGCTTTGGGCGAACGGGATTCCGGCTTCCGCGGCGGCCTCGGCAAGACGCAGGTCGGCATGCGGCCAGAAGAGTGCGTTGAGCCCGGTCGGCGCGACGACCACGGGCATCGCCATTTGGCGCCCGAACAACGTCGCCGTCAGGTCGCGGCGTGACACGTCGACGAGCGAACGGTGCGCGAAGCGCCATTCGGCCAGTGCCGCAATGTTGCGCGCGAGCGTCGCCTCATCCTCGCTGCCGCCCTCCAGGTATTCGAGCGCAAAACGCGGCAGGCGACGGTGCGCCATCGCCCGCAAATCCTCGACCGACGCAGCCCGCGCGAGATCGCTGCCGACATAAAACTCGCGCCGCGGCGTCGCGCCGAGCACTGCCGGCGAGCTTGCCCCCAGGGTCTTGTCGGCAGGTCGCGACGCCATGTGGAGCCCGGCGCCGCGCCAAGCCGCGCGCTGCCGGGCCGCGAGCAGCAGCATTCCCAGCGCCGTCGCCAACATGGCGAGGGTCGCGACCGGCGAACGGAGCGCGGGACTGCGCCCCGGGGCCGTTGTCGCGGGCCCGGGCTGGAGAACGCCCGCGGGCTCGGGTGGCACGGCAGCAACCGGATCGGACTTGACGAGCGACATTGGCGACTCGGGGGCTTTGGGCGTGTGCCGAGCCAACCCGCCGCCGCCGGCTTGGTTCCAGGTCCAGGCTCGGTCAGTTCGCACCGCGAACCGGCGCGCGGACCGATCGGGCGTGCGTATAGGAATAGCGCATAAGATATATTATGGAAAATATGGCACGCGTTTCGCCATGAAAACGCGATCGTAGCCCTCGTGCCGGCTGCGGCCGATTTCGGCGAAGCCAATGCGCGTGTACAGCGCGATGTTCTCGGTCATCGTCTGATGCGTGTAGAGGCGCAGCTCGGAATAGCCCCGCCGGCGCGCTTCCGTTTCGGCGAACGCAATCAGGCGGCGTCCGAAACCGTTGCCCTGGCGGTCGGGTCGCACGGCGATGTTGTCGAGCAGCAAGTGATCCGCTTGCGGAACGAGAACGATGATTCCGGCGACCGTGCCGCACGCCTCTTCCAATACGCTGACGGCGCCGGCGGCAGTCCGCGCGGCGTAATCGTCGAGCATCGGCCCCGGCGGCTTGCCGATGCGCCCGACATAGATTGAATAAGCCGCCCGGACGATTGCCTCGATTGCGGTGCGATCGGCGGCGTTGGCGACCCGGATCATAGGTCGGCTAGTTCGATCGCGAGCCCGTCGCAGCCGGGCTCGACGCCGGCGGGCAGTTCGGCGCTGAGGGCGGCGTAGTCGAGGCTTTGGTCCATGTGGGTCACGACCGCGCGGCGCGGGCGTACCCGTTCGATCCAGCCGAGGGTTTTGTCGAGATGGCTGTGCGTCGGATGCGGCGCCCGGCGCATGCAGTCGACAATCCACAGCTCGACGCCGGCGATCGCGGCAAACGCCGCCTCGTCGAGCTCGGTCACGTCGGTCGAGTACGCCATCGGCCCGATGCGAAACCCCAAAGTCGTGCTGAACCCGTGGTTCTGCGCGAAAGGCGTTACCGGCACGCCACGCACCGCAAAAGGCCCGGTGATCTCGTTGGGCACGAGCGTCGGCTTGTAGAAATGACCGGGTTCCGGCGGCGGCTCCAACACGTAGCCAAAGCGGCGGCGGATTTCCGCCAAAGTCTTGGCGTCGGCCCACAATGGGATCGCGGCGTCCATGAGCCGGTTCAATTGCCGGATGTCATCGATCCCATGGAGATGATCGGCGTGCGCGTGGGTCATCAGCACCGCGTCAACCCGCGTCACCCGCGCATCGATCAGCTGCTCGCGCAGGTCGGGCGAGGTGTCGATCAGGATCGCTCTGCCGCCGGTCTCGACCAGCACCGAGGCCCGGCGGCGCCGGTTGCGCGCATCGCTTGGATCGCATTCGCCCCAATTCGGGCCAATTGCCGGCACCCCGGTCGAGGCGCCGCAGCCGAGAATCGTGACCTTCATGGATCGGGCGTGGTTTCGGCGGGCGGCCTCGCCTTTGCGAACAGGCGAAAGAAATTGGCGGTGGTGGCCGCAGCCAGCGTTTCCGGGTCGACCCCTTTCAGCGCGGCGACAGCCGCGGCAGTCGCCGCCACAAACGCCGGCTCGTTGCGCTTGCCGCGATACGGCACCGGCGCCAGATATGGGCTGTCGGTCTCGACCAGCAATCGGTCGAGCGGCAGGTCGCGCACGATCCTGCGCAAGCCATCGGCGTTCTTGAAGGTCACGATGCCCGAGATCGAGACGTAAAAACCAAGATCGAGCGCCGCCTCGGCAAGGCCGCGGCCACTTGAAAAGCAATGCAGCACACCAGGCGGCGGCCGCTCTTTCACGAGGATGCGGGCAATGTCGTCGTCGGCTTCGCGGGCGTGGATGATCAGCGGCAGCCCGGTCGCATGCGAGGCCGCGACATGAGCCTCGAACACCCGAACCTGAACGTCGCGCGGGCTCAGGTCGTAGTGGTAATCGAGCCCGGTCTCGCCGATGCCGACCACCTTGGGGTGCCTCGCCAGCGCCGCCAGCCGGCCCGGCGGCAGGTCGGCGTGATCCGCGGCTTCGTGCGGGTGGGCGCCGACCGAGCACCAGATGTCGGGGTCGGCTTCGGCGATTGCCCGCACACCGGGGAACTCGTCGAGCCGGGTGCCGATTGTCAGCATCGTGCGGATCCCGGCAGCCCGCGCGCGGGCAACCACCGCCTCGCGCTCGACCGCAAGATCCGGGAAGTCGAGATGGCAGTGGCTGTCGACCAGCATCGCCTTGGCAGTGGCCGGGATACTCATGCCGCCGGCATTTCGACAAAGCGCGGGAACAGAGCCGCCGGTTTAGGGAGCCGGGTTCCCGGCGTCAGCGGCGCCGCGCTCAGGGCCGCAAAATCGCGTGCGTCCGCGGGAATGGCGAGCTGATCGAGCAATTTCGAAGCAGACGCCGGTACAAAGGGTTGCACCAGGGTCGCAAGAAACCGGATCGTTTCTGCAAGCGTGTAGAGCACGGTGCACATCCGGGTCGGGTCGGTGCGCCGCAACGCCCAAGGCGCCTGCTCGTCGACATAGCGGTTGGCCTCCCCGACGACTTTCCATATGGTTTCCAGCGCCAAGTGAAATGCCTGCTCATTCAAATGGCTGCGTAGGTTTACTAAGAGGCTACGTGCGGAGTTCAGCAACCCAATGTCCGCATCCGTGAATACACCGGGCTCCGGGATTGCGGCGCCGCAGTCGCGGTTGATCATGACCAGCACCCGTTGCGCCAGATTGCCAAAATCGTTGGCGAGGTCGCCATTCAGCCGGCCTAGCACGGCACGATGCGAAAAATCGCCGTCGCTGCCAAATGGCAATTCGCGCAGCATGAAATACCGAACCGGGTCGACCCCATAGGTGTCGACCAACTGCTTTGGCGCGATGAAATTGCCGACCGACTTCGACATTTTCTCGCCCTCGACGGTCCACCAGCCATGCGCGAAAACACGGCGCGGCGGCTCGAGGCCCGCGGCCATCAAAAACGCCGGCCAATAGACCGCATGGAAGCGGACGATGTCCTTGCCGACCATATGGAGAGCGGCCGGCCAAAGCACCGAAAAATCTGTTAAGTCGTTAGGATAACCGGCAGCGGTAATGTAGTTTATCAGCGCGTCGAGCCACACGTAGACGATATGGCCGGGGTGCCCGGGCACCGGCACCCCCCAGGTGAAGCTGGTGCGGGAGATCGACAGGTCGTTGAGCCCGCCTCTGACAAAACTGATCACCTCGTTGCGCCGCCCGCGAGGGGCGACAGCGTGGGGATTGGCGTCGTAATAAGCCAGCAGCCGGTCCTGCCAGGCCGACAGCCGGAAGAAATAATTCTCCTCCTCCAGCCATTCGACCTCGGCCCCGGTCGGCGCCCGGCCACCGACCAGCTCGCTCTCGTCATAGAAGGCTTCGTCGCGCACCGCGTACCAGCCGGAAAAGCGCCCGAGATAGATTTCGCCGCGCCGCTCCAATTCCCGCCACAGCGCCTGCACCGCGCGGGTGTGACGCGGCTCGGTCGTGCGGATGAACTCGTCGTGCGAGACGTTGAGCAGCCGCGTCACCTCGCGAAACCGTTCGGAATTGCGGTCGGCGAACTCTTGCGGCGAGACGCCGGCCGCGGCGGCGGACTGCGCGACTTTTTGGCCGTGCTCGTCGGTCCCGGTCAAAAATTTGACCTGCCGGCCGTCGAGCCGCATGAACCGCGCCAACGCGTCGCAGGCGACCGTGGTATAGGCGTGGCCGAGGTGCGGCAGGTCGTTGACGTAGTAGATCGGCGTCGTGATGAAAAACGGCCGGGGGTCCATCGCTCTCTCCAAAGCCCAGATATGGGCCGGGACCCGGTGCGATCCAGCGCGCCGGGCCGCGCCGTTTCTAGCGCGCCGCCTCGGCGATGGCAAAGAAGGCGCCGAGCATGGTCTGCTTGCGGTCGAGGTTGAGCTCGCGCGCGGTCGCGAAACCGCGGTCGGTCGCCGCGTGCAGGGCCGCCCACGACTGCGCGTCGGCGCAACCGGCGAGCCGTTGGATGACCGCGGTTTCGCCCGCGACGATTTCTTCGGCCGGCCCCGGTCCGCGCGCGGCGGCGGCCGCGAGGCGCGCCAACAATAGCGACAGCAATTCCCCGCTCGCCCGATAGGCGTCCTCGGCGTCGTTGCGGGCGAGCCGATCGGTCAACCCGTGGAGCCGCCCAAGATCGATCGTCGGCGCCTCGGCCAGCAACTCGAGCAGCCCGCGATAAAGGCCGAGCCCGCCGGCGTCGGCCAACTCCAGCGCACGCCCGATGCTGCCGCCGCTAAGCGCCGCGAGCGCCCTCGCTTCGGTTTCGTCGAGCAGCGGCCGGTACCGGCGCAGCAACGCCACGGTCAGCGGCAGCGGCAGCGGACGCAACACCAGCCGCCGACAGCGCGAGCGTATCGTTGGCAGCAATCGACCGGGGCTGTGGCTGACCAGTAGCAACAGCGCATGATCGGGCGGCTCTTCGAGGATCTTCAGAACCGCATTGGCGGCGTTTCGGTTCATCTCCTCCGCGCCGTCCAGGATGACGACGCGCCACCCCTCCTCCGCCGCGGTCAGCCGGAAGAAAGCTGCGACTTCGCGCGTGTCGTCGACGACGATTTCGCCGCGCAGCCGCTTCCGCCGGGTATCCCAAGCCCGCTCGACCGTCAACAGGTCGGCGTGCGCGCCGCCCGCAACGCGGCGGAAGACGCCGCTGTCGGGGTCGATCGCGAGCCCGGCCTCGCCCTCGGCGGCGGCGAACAGGCCCCCGTCGCCGTCGCCCTCCCTCTTGCCCTGCGCCAGCAGAAAGCGGGCAAATCGGAAGGCGAGCGTTGCCTTGCCGATGCCGCGCGGTCCGGCAAGCAGGATCGCATGCGGCAGCCGCCCGGCGCGCCACAGCCCCGCCAATTCGCGTTCAGCCGCCTCGTGGCCGAGGAGATCCGGGTTCGCCCGCGGCGGCAGCGCCGGGTTTTCCGTCCCGAACTCGGTATCCTGGGCCAATCGCAACACTCCGAACCGCCGCTCGTCGCCGAATCCTCCGCCGCGCGGATCACGACAGAGAATTCGATGCCGAACGATCGATTTGCACCCCGAGCCGCTGCTCGACGGCGGCAAGCATC